>CAZJLZ010000095.1:0-5664 GCA_964546775.1 uncultured Cryomorphaceae bacterium
CTGTTTTTCCTCAGGCAATTGTAGATCCGCTCTTTAATAGTACTGCATGGAATTCAGGGACAGGTTTTGCTGGCTTTTATCTGAACCCGGATGTGGATGACGTTGGATTTATCATGTCGATTCTCGATACGTTGGCGACGAATTTTAATATTGATATGAACCGGATTTATGCAACCGGTTTCAGCATGGGAGGCTTTTTTACCAATCGTTTGGCCTGTGAACATGCCGAAGTTTTTGAAGCGGTTGCCTCAGTGGCCGGAACACTCGGCGATGGATTTGAATGCATGCCTTCAAGTCCATTGCGCATTGCGCATTTTCATGGTACCTCGGACAATACGGTAGGCTATGATGTAAACAATTTCGGACTGAATGTAGAGGACTGGTTGAGTTTCTGGCAAACTTCAAATGGCTGTTCAGATGAAGCAATTTCCGGAATGCTCGACGATATTGCAAACGACGGTTTCACCATAGAATACACTGGTCATGAGAATTGCGACGGCAGCTCAGAAGTTGTTCATTATCGCGTTAATAATGCTGATCATGTCTGGCTGACCCCCGCGAATGATATTTTTTACACGACTGAAATCTGGCGCTTCTTCCTGGGTGTTCAACCGCAGTTTTCTACAACAGGAATTGATTCAAAGTATTCAGAATCGCTTCATGTTTATCCGAACCCTTCCACCGGAATGGTTTCCATTCAGTCTGCTCAGCCGGATCGTATAAATCCGGTGATAGAGCTGGTAGATATGACAGGAAAGAGAGTGGAATTGTCACATTCCACACATGGATCAATGATCATTCTGGATTTGTCCGGATTTAACCGCGGCGCTTACATTCTGCGGATCATATCGGATGACAAAGTGAATACTTCAAGAATTGTATTGAAGTAATCGCATAAGTCATTGGAATTCTGTCCGGCATCACGATAAGACTTCCAGTACTTTTTCGTAATCCGGTTCATCGTTGATCTCGCGAACCTGGTTTGTGTACAGTACTTTCCCTTCCTCATCCAGCACAATTACAGCCCGCGAATGCAGATTCTTCCAGGGTCCATCTGCCAGCGTGAGTCCATATTTCCTTCCGAAATCACCGGTACTGAAATCTGAAAGAGCTTCGACGTGTTCAATTCCCTCCGCTCTGAAAAATCGTTTCTGCGCAAAAGGCAGGTCGCGTGAAATGCACAGAACGGCAGTATTCTTCAGTTTCGATGCTGTCTCATTAAATTTTCTAACTGACTTGGCACATGTTCCGGTATCAATGCTTGGGAAAATATTCATCAGGACACGCTTCCCTCGGTAATCCTTTAGCGTGGCGTCAGACAGATCTGACTTTATCATATGAAAGTCAGGAGCTGTTTCACCGTGATCCGGCAATTCTCCCATGGTATTTACCGTATTGCCATTTAAAAATAACTGAGCCATTGATATTGATTGTTGAGTAATTAATTCTGATCCTAATTATAAAACCATCGGTCAGGCAAAAAGTTCTGTAACAATTGACAGATTTGAAGTATTAAGAATCTTAACTGCTCAAAAACGCAACTGCTGCTGAACCTCAGCAAAAATTGGTACCTTGGATGACGTTTCTACTGACAATTAAAATAATGATATGAAAACCATACTTTCTATCCTGTTGATTTCTGTTGCCGTTTCTGGATATGCGCAGAAAAGTTGCTGTTCTGCTACTACTGAATTCGCATCGCTCGGCGAAACATCGGAATTTAGGGCAAGCCATCAGGAACCTACCAATATTATCGACCAGGAGCTTCAGGGAGAATGGGTTGAATTTGAAACCCCGGGAGGAGGAGAAAAGGGCCGTGCTTATTCGGTTAGTACTTCAGGTGCCGGTAACGATTACCTGTTTATTTTTCATGAATGGTGGGGACTGAATCTGCACATCCGATCTGAAGCAGATCGCCTCGCTTCTGAACTGGAAGGAGTGAATGTACTGGCCATTGATCTCTATGATGGCAAAGAGACCACAACCCGTGAAAGTGCAGCGGCTTTAATGGAATCCACCGAAGAATCGCGAATCCGGAATATTATTCAGGGAGCCATTGATTATGCGGGTGAAGAAGCCGAAATTGCAACGTTGGGTTGGTGTTTCGGTGGAGGTTGGAGCATGCAGGCCGCGATCATGGCAGGCGATCAGGCGGTGGCCTGTGTGGTGTACTACGGAATGCCTGAACAGTCTCCAGAGAAATTAGCGCAACTGGAAGCACCCGTACTCGGAATTTTTGCAGAAAATGACGAATGGATCAATCGTGAAGCTGTCGGGAAATATGAACGCGCCATGGATGAAGCGGGGAATGAATATGAGAGCCTTTGGTACGAAGCCGATCATGCTTTTGCCAATCCGAGCAATTCGGTGTTCAATGATGATGCAGCAGAGGCAGCAAATAAAAAAGCCCTTCAGTTTTTGCACCAGCGATTGGTTAAGTAGTACGTGTCAATGCTCCTCTTCGAAGTAAATCTTATAGAATTTACGTCCGAACTGATCTTCTCCGCGTTCAATCATTTCACGGTTGCCGTGGATATAGATGTGAAAATTCTTATCGAGTTTCAGCACGCTTTTAAATCCCCGCGACTTGTCTTTTACGGCTGAAGTAGAGATTTCGAAACCGTCGTCTACCGCTACACCTCGTTCATTGTCGTACTGTTTTTTATAGCGCGAAAAATCATCGATAACGTCTGGCGTTCCAATAACGCTGTTGGTAAATTCGTTCAACGAAAATCTTTCCTGTTCCTTAAAGAACTTTGCCGACCGGTTTAGTAAATCTGCCTGATCCGCTTTGGAGACTTCAAAATTCTGAGGAAGCTCTTTCTTGATGAAATCCTGACACATGGCAAGCACATTGCTGGTATGGTGATATTCATCACTACGTGCTTTCAGCCCGAGAAAATCATGCTTCCAGAACCTGGCTTCTTCGCCTTTATTCGTGTGGTCCACTACTGAAACCACATAACCGTCGTCCTGTTCTATGTTGAATATCATACATCCTTTATCGAGTTTTTTAATGTTGATACCAAGATGGCTTTCCAGGTTGAATTCAGATTGGTTTTGCAGTACTTTTAGAAAAGTGTCCTTGTTTTCTGACTTGAACAGGCCAATCGCATCTACTGTAAAACCCTCTACTACACAATCGCGGAAGTACACGGTATAAAATTCTCCTCCTTTGATATTCGGATGCGTATTGCACGAAAAAAGATGTTTCGCCAGATTTATCGATTGCTCATGGAGCGATTCAGGATCATCGAAAATTACCTTAACAAAAGAATAAACTTCGTTCAGATCAATATTGCTCTCGTGATCCAATTGATAATATTCTTCTGATTTTAATGGTGTGCTCAGCCATGCTGTAAGGATTTCTCGAAGGTGATCATCTATCTGTAGAGGAGATTCTGAAAGAATTATTTTTTCATCGTGATGCTGATTGCCGACCTGATGTACAGAAAGTGCGGCAAGATGTGGGAATTGTCCTGGAGTCATATTTTGAATTTCACTGAGCTTCCAAAACTATCATTTTATGTGCAGATCAAATCATTTTCGTATTGCAAAATATTTGAAACAAGCAATCAACTAAAAGTATTATTTTCACGTCATTATCAGTGCGAACCAACGCGCCTGTTATGAAATTACGGGAATTTTCTTTCTATAGTCGGATTTTATTGTTATTCGTGTTGCTGTTAACATGGGTTTTTCCTGCTCAGGCACAAATCCGCATCAATGAGGTTTGTGCAGCCAATGACGGAGAAATTTCTGATGATGAAAGCGACCCCGAAGATTGGATTGAATTGTACAATACCAGTGGAGCAACCATTGATCTCACCGGATATTTTATCTCTGATGATCCCTACAATCCCTATAAATGGTTGTTTCCGGAGCGCCAAATTGCAGGTGGTGAAAAGCTATTGGTCTGGGCTTCAGGAAAGGATGACGTCATAGGAAATGAACTACACACCAATTTTAAATTGGATGTAAACGGCGAACCAGTTATACTTACCAGACCTGACGGTCAAACCGAGGATTATTTTCCGGCTGTTCAATTGGGGGGTGGTTATTCTTTCGGGCTTCAACCCGACGGTTCGGGCAATTACAGATACTTTACAATACCCACTCCTCTGGAATCCAATAACGTTATAGCGTCTTTCTTGCAGTACCTCTCACCACCAGTGTTTTTTTCACCACCTGCACAGTACAATCAGCCTTTCGATTTATTGGTTTCGCAGGACGAATCAGGCACTGCATTGCATTATACTTTAGACGGAAGTAAGCCTACACAGGAATCTCCAACTTACACCGGATCCCTCTCAATCTATGACAGGCAAAACGAACCCGATCAAATTTCAGCTATTCCCACAACACCTTCAACGGTTCCCGAATGGTATCGGTGGTATCCACCGTTGTCAACTGTTTACAAAGGAACTGCTATACGTATTCGGGCATTCAAAGACGGAGCGATTGCTTCACCAATTGTCAGCGGATTCTATATCGTGGATAGCGACATCGAAGACCGCTATGATTTACCCGTTATTTCAATTACGCTTCCTGAACATTATCTTTTTGGCAGCTCAGGTATTTACTCACAATTTACCCAAACGGGACCATCGTGGGAGCGACTGGCACATCTGGCCTATTACAATTCAGAGGGTTCTCTGCAATTTTCAACAAATATCGGTCTGCGACTGCACGGCAACAATTCCCGGAGATACGCGCTAAAGAGTTTTCGGATTTATTTCCGCGAGAAGTACGGATTGTCGTCGCTCAGCTACGATCTTTTTCCGGGGTCGGGAATCATGAATCACGAGCGGTTGATTCTGAGACACAGCGGCTCTGATTGGAGCAGGACGTACTTTCGCGATGCGGTAGTACAACAATTGCTGAAAGGATACACCAACGTGGATTATCAGAACTATCAACCAGTAGTTACCTTCGTCAATAGCGAATATTGGGGTATCATGAATTTGCGGGAACGGCTCGATGATAATTATATCTACAACAGATATGGCTATGAGCGCGATGAAATCGATATGCTTGTGGACAAATTCACTACTGTTTACGGAAGCAGTTCGCACTATATGGATTTGCGCTCATTCTGGGAAAGCAATGATCTCGGTGATCCAGAGAATTACGAGTATGTAAAAACCCAAATGGACGTGATAGATTTCAGAGATTATCACATTCTGCAGATTTACTGCATGAATATCGATCAACCTGGAAAAAATGTACGATTCTGGCGTCCAAAAAAACCTGGTGGAAAGTGGCGGTGGTTGCTGCTCGATATGGACGATTCATTTTCATATGCCGATCATTGTGAGTTTGACCGCAATGGTTTGGTTTTTTGTAGCGGTCTGGATTCCATCAGTGCAACTTCCGTCAATCCGAAGTCTGACTGGCCGGAATGGGCACCAAATAGTCCTGCCAGAACGTTGCCATTGCGGGCACTTTTGGGTAGCGATGAGTTTCGCAATGATTTCATCCTGCGTTTCGCGGATATGCTGAATACCGCATTTCTTCCAGAGCGGCTCAATGAAATTCTGGATGAAGCAGACGACCGCATTGCGCCATATATGCAGGAGCATTATGAACGGTGGCACCGACCAGAACCCGCAGTCAGAACAGAACATGTTGATCGCATGCGAAATTTTGCCAACAACCGCAAAG
>CAZJLZ010000096.1:0-4133 GCA_964546775.1 uncultured Cryomorphaceae bacterium
CTCAACACACGTTCGGCAATTTTAGCCTCTATTAAAACTTCTTTCGGAATAGCCTTGCTCTTCGGTATTTTCCGGTTAATGATCTTATTCAACAGATCACCCATTTCAGATACCGGCAAACTGTAATCTACCTTTACGTTATTAAGCGCATTTCTGGGCATATATGGATACTCGGCATCATCAGGATCCTGTACAATACAGATTCCTCCGCAACTTTTAATCGCTTTCATTCCTGCTGTTCCATCATCCAGATATCCGGTCAGCAAAATTCCAATAACACCCGGACCAAATGCAACAGCGGCTGAACGAAACAACGGATCAATGGCAGGACGCGACCGATTTTCGTGAGCTCCTTTGGTCACCAGCATTTTCATTTCTCCATCAATCAACAGGTGATGATCTGAGGGCGCCATGTACAGATATCCGGGTTTCAGGGCGTTTCCGCTTTTCGCATGCTGACATTTTACAGTATCCAGTTTGTTAAGCTCGTCGAGAAGAATACTTCCCGTAGCATCAGGAGAAATATGCCGTACAATCAATATGGGCAGTGGAAAATCTTTGGTTAGTTGGCTCAATAGATTTTTCAAAGCTTTCATCCCCCCGGCAGATGTTCCAATTACGACCACCCTGGAAATCTTTTCCGCCTTAACTTTTTTATTGTCTTTTTTCATTTTGGATCCATTAAACTCATGCAAGTATTAAACCCGAAAACGCCGGTTGTGTTTACTTTATCTGACATCCTAACAAAATTGCACAAAAATTCCGGTAAGATGTTGATTTTGTTGAAAATCAGTTTGTATCCAGGTATTTGGAGCTCACCCAGAACTTTCTACCCGCTTCTCCATTTTTTTTTACCCGAAGTGTGATTTCGTTCTGTATTTTCTCCATTGGTTCCAGATAAACTTTGAAGCATGGAAAAGTGAACTGTTTCCCGAACACGCAGGATAGGCAAACCTTACAAGATATCAGCGATTTTAAATTCAGAAAGCAGATTCCAATGACTAAGTACAGATGTTCTCTTACACAAACCGATCATCCACCTCCATCACTTCACCGCATTTATCACAGGTGCGCAGTTCTTCGGAGCTGTAGAATTCGCGGAAGCGGGGTTGGAAATCCTGCTCGATATTGCTGAGGGGGAAATAGGTTTCATGCAGTTTGTGGTTGCAGTTGTCGCAAAACCACATCAGGCCGTCTTTAAGATCACTGCCCTGGCGCACGCCTTCGATTACCAATCCTGCGGAGTTGGTCGGTCGGATTGGTGAATGCGGGATTTTGGCAGGAAGCAGAAACATTTCTCCGGCCTTTATCGGAACCTCAACTGCCTTTCCATCAACCTGAATTTTGACGAGAATATCGCCCTCCAATTGAAAGAAGAGCTCTTCGGTTTCGTTGTAGTGATAGTCCTTACGCGCGTTAGGGCCACCGACAACCATGACGATGTAATCGCCGGCTTCGGTGTAGAGATTCTTATTTCCGACAGGGGGCTTTAGCAGATCGCGGTTGTCTTCAATCCACTTAAACAAATTAAACGGGGGACGAATGCTCATGGGAGGTGGTTTTGATTTTAAAGTTAACAATTTTACGATCTGATGACTAGCCGATGGTTATCATTCTGTACTGCGGGAATATAGCGAGAACTCGGTGCGACGGTTACGCGCGTGCTCTTCTTCCGTGCAATGAACATCGTTTTTGCAGTGGTTGACGAGTTGTTGCTCGCCCAATCCCCGGCCTTCAATCCTGCCCCCATCGATTGCGTGCGACTGAAGATAGCGGATAACTGCTTCGGCACGTTTTTCCGACAATCGCAGGTTGTACTGACCGGAAGCTCTCGAATCGGTATGGCTCCGAACCTTTACTCCGATTTCAGGATTCTTTTCAAGAATCGTCACCAATTTGTCGAGCTGCTTGCGGGCGGATTCGTTCAACTCGAAATCATCCAGATCGTAGTAAATATTCGGAATCGCAAATCGGTCGTCCGGAGAAATTTTAATGGTCAGATTCTTTTCGTTGAGCAAGGATAAAATGGGATCTCCTTCTCCAAACCGATTGTAAATGAAATCGCGACCTTTTCTGGTAAGATTGTGCAAAACATTTCCCTGGGCATCAAGAATACTGATCTTTAAACCGGGATTGTCGGCTATCAACCGGAAGATGTACTGGTCATCCGGAAACAATTGTTTGAACAAAAACTTGCCGTCTTTCCGCGTAAAGGTGCGGCTAAGGACTGTTCCTTCCGAATTCAGCACGATGATTTCAATCCGATCGGTAAAATCACCGGCTTCGTTTTCATATACCTGACCATGAATATCCAGCGACAACAAACTGACATCTTCCACTTCGAGCAATTCGAGATTGTCATGATCGTCTGGTTTCAGCAATTCAAATTTAAAATCACCGGATTCACTCATATCGATTTTCTGCACTTTCTGGTTCTGATCGTTCAAAAAATACAAGCTGAATTTCTTCAACCGCTCTTTATCCGCAACGTCAAGAACAAGTGAGTACGGCACCCGTGCCTGTACAAAATCGAGTGCAAAATATCCGTCGTCATCGGTTACTGTTTTTTGCAGAACATCTCCATTTTCGTCTTTCAGAAACAACGAAGTAAATGGCGCTGGTTGATTGTCGTATTCGAGAATACCGCTCAATTGGCGATGGGTTTCGGGCGTTACAGCGCGCTCGAGTGCATACAGATCGTCGCGCCCGAAGCCGCCCGGTCGGTTCGACGAGAAATACGCCCTATGAATCGAAGCAAAACTGAGCGAAAGATCGTCCCAAGCGCTATTCACCGGGGCACGCATGTTCTCCGGAGCGATGTGAATAGAATCGAGATGAATCGTAAACAGATCGAGCCCTCCGTATCCGGGCCAACCATCGCTGGAGAAATACACGGTTCGGTCGTTTATGTGCGGAAAAACCTCATCGCCGGCGGAATTGACCAGCGGCCCCATGTTGATTGGCACCGACCAGGAACCGTTTACAAACAGGCTGTAATACAAATCCATACCTCCGTGTCCACCCGGCATGTCCGAGCTAAAAATAAGCATAGTGTCATTGTCTGAAAGCGCTGGGTGCGCCACCGAATATTCATTGTGGTTGAAGGGCAATGGTTCCGGTGATGACCAGTTATCTTCGAGACGATGGGCAGCGTACATTTTCATGTTATTCATATTTGCCGGACCGGTAAACTGTCGTTCTACCTGCGTGTAGTAAATGGTGGTTCCGTCGCTGCTGAAACACGCCGGACCGTCGTGAAAACGCGTAGTGATCTGTGGAGCAAAAATATCCGGACTCCAGAAACTAGTTTGTCGTTTATTGCTGAAAGGAGCATAAAAAATGTTATTGAAAGGTTTGTTTTCAATGGCAAATTCTTCCTGACCGGAATCCGATTTCCGTTCGGTGGTAAACACCAATCCGGCATTGTGTACTACCGGAGCGAAATCGGCGTATGGCGAATTGATACCCTGCAAAGGCACAACAATAAAATCATTACGTGGTGCAAATTGAGACACTATCTTTGTCCACTCCAACAATTGCTTCGCGTTCTCATCACCGGGGACATGCGTCAAATATTCGTCCAGCTTCTCTTCAGCAAGTTCATACTGACCCAGTAAGAATTGCATCTTTGCCCAGTAATAATGATTGTTTGATTCGGCGGTAGAAAAACGCAAAGCCTTAAGGAAATATTTCCGGGCATCATCGTACCTTTTTTCGTGACGGTAGCAATGTGCCAGGTTGTTGATGGCAATTCTGTCTGTGCTGTCTTTTTCGAGAACGCGTTCATACAACCGCGCAGCGTGCGACCAGGATTCATTTGAAAAATAGCGGTTGGCTTTGTTTAACTGAGCTGAAAGCGAACCGCATAAGAATAACAGCGCCAAAAGGATGGAGTATGTTTTCTTCTGCCTATGCATTAAAAATATCGTGGTGATGTAAAATTCGCTTTGAACAGATTGAATCGGTAACTCAGAAAGATCTCGTGCGAACCAGAGTGTTGCGTACGCAGGTGGTTCGTTGCAAAATCGTATGCATAACCAAGTTCCAGTTTATCGGTGATACGGAACTGAACCATTGCCAGTAAACCATAGTTGAACCGATAACCCATCCCCAACCAGAACCGCTCAATGATC
>CAZJLZ010000097.1:0-6356 GCA_964546775.1 uncultured Cryomorphaceae bacterium
CCGTTCCGGTGAGTTTGATGATTTCGCTGGCAAAATCCAGAATAGAAATCTCGTCGGGGTTACCGATGTTAACCGGTTCCACATAGTCGCTCATCAGCAAACGGTAAATGCCTTCCACGAGGTCATCAACGTAACAAAACGACCGCGTTTGTGATCCGTCACCAAATACAGTAATGTCTTCACCGCGCAGTGCCTGGCCGATGAAAGCGGGTAACACACGACCGTCGTTCAATCGCATCCGCGGGCCGTAGGTATTGAAAATCCGAACAATTCTTGTTTCCAGTCCATGAAAGCGATGATAGGCCATGGTAATTGCTTCCTGAAAACGCTTTGCCTCGTCGTACACACCGCGCGGACCAACGGGATTTACATTTCCCCAATAATCTTCATTCTGAGGGTGAACGATCGGATCGCCATAAATCTCAGATGTACTGGCGACCAGAATGCGCGCTTTTTTTGCTTTTGCCAGTCCGAGCAGGTTGTGGGTTCCGAGCGAACTCACCTTTAAGGTCTGAATTGGTATTTTCAGATAATCAATTGGGCTGGCCGGAGAGGCAAAATGAAGAATGTAATCCAGTTCTCCCGGCACATGCACAAATTTGGAGACGTCGTGATGGGCAAATTCGAACCGCTCGTGCGGAAATAAATGTTCGATGTTGCTGAGACTTCCGGTGATCAGGTTGTCCATTCCAATCACATAAAAGCCCTCTGCAATGAAACGATCGCATAGGTGAGATCCTAAAAACCCGGCTGCTCCGGTGATGAGGATCCTTTTCATTCCAAAATCGGATTTACTACTTCGCGGCCAATGCTTTGGTAATAGAAGCCGAGATCGCGCATTTGCTCAATGTCGTACAGATTCCGTCCGTCAAAAATTACCGGAGCATTTAGTTTTTCACGCATCATTTCAAAATCAGGATTTCTAAAAACGCTCCATTCTGTAGCGATCATAAGCGCATCAGCTCCCTCGAGCGCATGGTAGACATTGTCAGCGTACTGAATGCGTTCACCCATCATTCGTTTCACATTCTTCATGGCTTCGGGATCGAATGCCACAACTTCTGCTCCTTCCACGATCAATTGGTTGATCATGTACAATGCCGGCGCTTCACGAATATCATCGGTATCGGGTTTAAACGCCAATCCCCAAAGGGCGATTTTTTTACCTTTTAAATTCCCTTCAAAAAACTTCTTCAGCTTATCGACCAGCACCGTTTTCTGCCGATCGTTGACGGCGATTACCGAATTGAGCACCTGAAATTCATAATTCTCTTCGCGGCCACTTCTCTGAAGAGCTAAGACATCTTTTGGAAAACAGCTTCCGCCGTATCCGATTCCCGGAAACAGAAATCGTTTCCCGATGCGCGTATCAGAGCCAATTCCAAGCCGAACTTTATCGACATCAGCCCCTACTTTTTCGCAGTAATTTGCGATTTCATTCATGAACGTAATCTTGGTTGCAAGAAATGCGTTGGCTGCGTATTTCGTAAGCTCCGCAGATTTTTCATCCATGATGATCAACGGGTTTCCCTGGCGGACGTAAGGTTTGTACAGCTTTTCCATGACCTTTTGTGCGCGTTCGGATTCCACTCCGATCACGACCCTGTCCGGCTTCATAAAATCATCCACCGCAAACCCTTCGCGTAAAAACTCAGGATTGGATACTACGTCGAAAGGTACTTCGGTAAGAGATGCAATCGTTTCGCGCACTTTTTCTGCGGTACCAACAGGGACGGTGCTCTTGTCCACGATCACTTTGTATTCTTTTATCATCTGGCCCAATTGCCTGGAAACTCTCAGAATGTAAGACAAATCTGCTGTTCCATCTTCACCGGGAGGTGTTGGCAGTGCGAGAAAAATAACTTCAGCATCGGCAATCGCTTCTTCGAGATTGGTGGTAAACGATAGCCTCTTTTCGCGGATATTTCGTTCGAACAATACATCGAGATGCGGCTCATAGATCGGCACAACACCTTCACGCATTTGATTCACCTTTTCGGCATCGATATCAACACAAATTACTCTATTGCCTGTTTCGGCAAAACATGTTCCGGTAACCAGCCCGACATAGCCGGTTCCTACTACTGCGATATTCATCTTTCGGTATATTCAATAACAGTGGATGTAATAAAATGAAGCTGTTCTTCTGACAGTTCGGTATGCATGGGCAACGAGATAACCTCTTTGCAAAGCTGGTTGGTTACTTTAAAATCCTCGTCGCGATACGATGGGCGGGTATATGCTTTTTGCTGGTGCAACGGAACCGGATAATAAATCATGGCTGGAATACCTTTGGATTGAAGGTGTGCGTGCAACCCGTTGCGATCTACACCGTGGGTGCGCAGCGTGTACTGATGATAAACGTGACTGCTAAATGGAGCACAATGCGGAGGTGCCAGCACTTCACATTTCCCAAAGACAGAATTATAAAACATAGCAGCCCGGCTGCGCGCATCGTTGTATTCGTCAAGGTGTCGCAATTTAATTCGCAATACCGCGGCCTGAATGGAATCGAGCCGGGAATTTACACCCACCTCGTCGTAATAATACCGTTCTCCCATTCCATGATTTACAAGGGATCGCATTTTGGCTGCAAGCTCGTCGTTATTCGTAAAAATGGCTCCTCCATCACCAAAACATCCGAGATTCTTGGAAGGAAAGAAAGATGTTGTCCCGATATCACCCATTGTACCGGCCATATGTGATTCGCCATTTTCGAACTTGTAAATTGACCCAATAGCCTGTGCGTTATCTTCCACGACGTACAGGTTATGTTCTTTGGCAATTTGCATCATTTCATCCATATTGGCGCATTGGCCGAACAAATGTACCGGAACAATGGCTTTGGTTTTGGAGGTGATGGCTCTTCGAACTGCTTTTGGATCGAGGTTAAAAGACTGCGGCTCAACATCCACCAGAACCGGAGTGAGTCCCAGTAAGGCGACTACTTCAACGGTGGCTGCAAAAGTAAAGTCTGAGGTGATGATTTCATCCCCAGGTTTTAAGTCCAATGCCATCAATGCGACCTGCAGGGCATCCGTACCGTTGGCGCAGGGAACTACGTGTTTCACGCCCAAATACTGTTCAAGCTCTTCCTGAAATTTTTTCACTTCCGGGCCGTTGATGAAAGCCGAGGAATTGATTACCTCGAGCACTGCGCGGTCTACTTCTTCTTTTATTTTTAGGTATTGACCATTGAGATCAACCATCTGAATCTTATCCATAAAGGAGCTGCTAAATGTACGGGGGCGAAGATAATCAATTTTGTATACTGACCGGGGAAACCAATGGTCAGAATGGAGCATTCCACACGGCCAATGTGACGTGTAGAATGAGAAGCAGGTATATTACTTATCTTTGGGGCCCGTCTATGAATAGATTAATAAAACTCCTGACTCTGGCCGCCGGTTTGCTATTCTGGCAAAACGATATTTGTGCGCAATCAGAAATTTCGGACTCGACCATTATGGTCAGTCAGATCAGTGTATTTGGTGCGCACTATGTTCCAGCCGGAGATTTTGCCGATCGATTTCTTTCTCCGACAATGATTGGTGCCGGATATCATCTCAAAACCAGAAAAAACTGGTTGTTTGGCGTAGACGGCGGATATATGTTTCGCGACGGACTTCGGAATCCGCAGGATTACTTGACAAATATGCGCACCAATAGTGGTCATATCATTGCTCAAAACGGAGATTTCGCCAGTGTTATTGGAGCGTTGCGCGGATTTGTGATCAATGGGCATGTCGGAAAATTGTTCGACTGGATCGGCCCGAATCCGAACTCCGGAATCGTTTTTCGCGTCGGCGGTGGATTTTTCCAGCACAAGATTCATTTCGAAGCTCGCAAACACGATGTTCCTCAGTTAGAAGATGAAATGCGCATTTACTACGATCAAATGAGCAGCGGTTTTTCACTGAATCAATTTATTGGCTATCAGAACCTGGCAAACTCTCGTCTCACCAATTTTTATATCGGTATTGAAGCGATTCAGGCATTCACAAAAAATCAACGGGATTTCAACATCGACCTCGGAGGTCCCGATGAATCTACGCGTACAGATTTGCTCATTGGACTAAAAGCGGGCTGGATTGTTCTGATCTACAAACGCAAGCCGAAAGAATTTTACTTTTATTGATGTTGCTGCTTTATCGGTTTGGGGTAACGGCCTACGACTGGGCAATAAGGATTTCCGGAATGTGGAATCCAAAAGCGAAAAAATGGGTTGATGGAAGAAAAAATCTGCTCAACCACGTAGAATCTTTGCTCGATCCGGATGAGGCAAAAATCTGGATGCACTGCCCCAGTCTCGGAGAATTTGAACAGGGCCGATCCCTTTTGGAGGAGTGGCGACTGGAGCATCCTCAACTAAAAATCATCCTTACTTTTTTTTCCCCATCGGGTTTCGAAGCGCAAAAGAATTACCCGGGAGTAGACCATGTTTTCTATTTACCCATCGACTCTTCGCGCAATGCGAGACGTTTGGTTCGGGCCATTAATCCTGCTCTGGCCGTTTTCATCAAATACGACTTTTGGTTGCATTATCTGCAGGAATTGAAGCGGAAGAAAACCACCACTATTCTGGTTAGCGGAATTTTTCGTCCGAATCAACATTTCTTCTCGGCCTTTAACCAGATTGGTCGTCGCATGCTCAACTGCTTCGATCATTTTTTTGTGCAGGACGAACAATCGGTTGAATTATTAAAAAAGGCCGGATACGAAAACGTTTCCAAAAGCGGTGACACGCGATTCGATCGGGTGAAAACACTTGCCGAGCAAGCCGAACCTTTGAACACTATTGGAAATTTCAGCAATGGGCATTTTACCGTTGTGGCTGGCAGCACCTGGCCTGAGGATGAAAAATTCCTGATTCCGTTGATCAACAATCCAATGTATCCTGTAAAATGGATCATCGCACCGCACGAAATCTCAGAATCGCATTTGCGACAGATTGAGGGTGAAATCGTGAAACCAGTCGTTCGATATTCGGATGCAATAAGTTCTGGCATTAATCCTTCTCAGGACGTGCTGATTATCGACAACATTGGCTTATTGTCCCGCATCTACCAATATGCGGATATGGCTTACGTAGGCGGCGGTTTCGGTAAAAGCATTCACAACCTACTGGAGGCGGCGACATGGGGTGCTCCAGTTGTATTCGGCCCTAGACATGAGAAATTTGCGGAAGCGAGTGGCTTGATCAGAGCCGGTGGCGCGAAATCTCTACGCGAAGGCCCGGAACTTGAGAAAATTTTTGAGGATTGGTATCGGGATTCGAAAAAACTAAAAAACGCTTCCGACGCAGCACGCGATTATGTTTATGCCAATGCAGGAGCTACAAATATTGTATTGAGTTGGCTAAAGGCAAATTTCCAACCTCATTCCCGCTAAACATTTTTCAACGCCTCGACCAAAGGCAACAATTTCTCAATGGTAACGTGCTCCATTACCACAATCTTGTACCACTTGGGGTGATGATGGTTGTCAGGAACCAATCCAAATTGTTCGGCCGTTCTCTCATTGACGTGAATCGCACGAACTGTCACAATATTGGAATGTGGATTTCTGAAAAAACGAACATTCTTTTCCTCAAGACGTTTCGCCAACCAATCTGTCCTTTTCATCAGTACACTCATCTTCTCTTCCCAGCCGAACCGACCATAGGTCATCAGAATCATCCACACGGCTACAGCATTGGCGCCTGACCTGCTACCAATCAATGTATAATCCTCTCCTTCTACGTAGCTCGCCGATTGGGTATTGACGTATTTCATCCATCCTTTGCGGACAAGAAAAACGCCGGTTCCGTATGGAGCCTGAACCACTTTGTGTGCGTCCAGAGTTACCGAAGTGATGAGAGGATTTTTAAAACTCAGGTTGTGATCCGGATTGGTAAACGGGTAAATGAAACCTCCGTAAGCGCCGTCTACATGTACTTTAAACTCTGCTTTGGCCTTCTGCAGTACCGAAGTATACTTCTCCACGTCATCCACAGATCCGAACATAGTGGTCATCATATTGACGACGACAATGAAATACTTTACACCATAGCTTTGCTGCCCGGACACAACATCGATCAGATCTTCGACAGCAATTTCTCTTGAATCCGAATCAACCTGTACAGCCGCCAACCGGATTCCTAGAACATCGGCAGCTTTGTGCATCGAATAGTGCGCATCGTCGGAAGTCAGAATACAGATTTCGTCGAGATCTGCATTAAACTCGCTTCTGAAATAATTGCGGTAAATCCAGATGGCCTGAAGGTTGGCTTCTGTCCCCCCCGACGCCACATAACCATCAAATCCTCCGGCTTCGCCCTCAAAAATATCTTCAGCACACAGCGCAATCAATTCTTG
>CAZJLZ010000098.1:0-4299 GCA_964546775.1 uncultured Cryomorphaceae bacterium
TCAATGACCGGAATTTGAGATACAAAAACAAAGGCATTTAATCATGGCCGATGACAACAAGAAGTCTGTAGACGAGGTACAAGCCACCGATACAGAAAACCAGGAGCAGGAAACTGCCAACGATCAACCTCATAACGAGGAAGAATCAACTGCTGAAAACGCAGTAAAAGAAGAAGAAACATCTGAGCAACCAGAAGCTACCGAGGAAACTCCAGTAGAAGAATCTGCTCCGGAAGTAACTGCAAAAGACGACAGCGACGACGAAGATGAGGAAGATGCTGAAGAGGAAGCTCCTGTTCAGGGTCGAAAAAAATCCAAAAGAGCAGCCGCAGTTGACAGCGAAGCAAAAGAGACTTCCTCAGAGCCGGAAGAAGACTTCAACTGGGAAGAATTTGAACACGGAATCGAATCTTACTCCGAAAGCGAAGTAGACAAGCTGGATTCTATGTACGGAGAAACCCTTACGTCCATTGACGAAGGTGAAGTAATCGAAGGATCTGTGGTGGCTGTTTCTAAAAAAGAAGTAGTGATCAACATCGGATACAAATCCGAAGGAATTGTTCCGGCTTCAGAATTTCGCTACAATCCCGACCTGAAAGCCGGAGATAAAGTAGAGATTTTCGTAGAAAGCCAGGAAGACAAAAATGGTCAGCTCATCATTTCTCACCGTACCGCTCGTGTTCACAAAGCATGGGACCGCGTGAACAACTCGCTGGCCAACAACGAAATCATCAATGGTTATGTTAAATGCCGTACCAAAGGTGGATTGATTGTCGATGTTTTCGGACTCGAGGCATTCCTACCCGGATCGCAAATTGACGTAAAACCTATTCGCGATTATGATATCTACGTTGGAAAAACCATGGAATTCAAGGTGGTGAAAATCAACCAGGAATTCAAAAACGTGGTGGTTTCTCACAAAGCATTGATCGAAGCCGAACTCGAAGAGCAGAAGAAAGAAATCATTTCCAAGCTCGAAAAAGGTCAGGTTCTCGAAGGAACCGTCAAAAACATCACTTCGTACGGTGTATTCATCGACCTTGGTGGCGTAGACGGTTTGATTCACATCACCGACCTTTCATGGGGTCGCATCAATCACCCGGAAGAAGTGGTTGATCTCGATCAGAAACTCAATGTGGTGATCCTCGATTTCGATGATGACAAAAAACGCATTGCGCTTGGTCTGAAACAACTCAGCGATCATCCATGGGAGAAAATCCAGGAAGATCTGGAAGTTGGTAAGAAAGTGAAAGGAAAAGTGGTTGTTATGGCCGACTATGGAGCGTTTGTAGAAATCGCCCCGGGAGTAGAAGGTCTGATCCACGTTTCTGAAATGAGCTGGTCTCAACACTTGCGCAGCGCTCAGGACTTCCTGAAAGTTGGCGATGAAGTAGAAGCAGAAATCCTGACTCTGGACAAAGAGGAACGCAAAATGTCTTTGGGCATGAAGCAACTCACTCCTGATCCATGGTCGGATATCGAAAAGAAATACCCGGTTTCTTCGAAGCACAAAGCTGTGGTTCGAAACTTCACCAACTTCGGTGTTTTTGTTGAACTCGAAGAAGGTGTAGACGGTTTGATTCACATTTCTGACCTTTCGTGGTCTAAGAAAGTGAAACATCCTTCAGAATTCTGCAACATCGGTGATGAAATCGAAGTGACTGTGCTGGAGGTTGAAAAAGAAAACCGACGACTGAGCCTCGGCCACAAACAACTCGAAGAAAACCCATGGGAAGTATTCGAAACTGTATTTGGCGAAGGATCTGTTCACCAGGGTACGGTAACCGCCATCGAAGGCAATCAGGCCATCATCAATCTACCTTATGGTGTAGAAGGAACCTGCGCAACCAAACAACTGCGTAAGGAAGATGGTTCGACTGCCAAAGTGGAAGATACATTGGATTTTGTGGTGACCAGCTTTAACAAGGGCGCCAAGAAAATTACCGTATCTCACACCCAGACTTTCGAAGATGACGGCGAAACCGCCGAAGCTTCAAGTTCACCGAAACGCAAATCAAGTAAAGGACAATCCTCCAAAATGGTTGATGACCTGAACAAAGGTCAGGAAAAAACCACGTTGGGTGACCTGGGCGTATTGGGCAATTTGAAAGCTGATATGGAAAAAGACGAGTCGAAAAAAAATGAGAAGAAATAATCATTAATTTCGTCCGCTGTATAACTATAAAGAGCTCCTGTTTCAGGGGCTCTTTTTTTTCCACTCATTTCAGGAATGGCCAGAATCATACCTTTTAAAGCCGTACGTCCATCTCCGGACAAAGTGCATTTGGTAGCAACCCGATCGTATGTCTCCTATTCCCCTTCTGCTTTGAAACGCAAACTGGCCGAAAATCCGTTTTCGTTCATCCACGTGATCAATCCTGAATACAGCTTAAAACACCGGCCATTAAAAGGAAAAGCACGATTTAAGCTGGTGCGCCAAAATTACATTCGCTTTATTGACGAAGGAATTTTGCAGCAGGAAGAAAAACCAGCCTTTTACCTGTACCGACAAATTCAACCAAATGGGAATTTTGTAGGTTTGATTTCCGGGATCTCGATAGAAGACTACGAAAACGGAACCATTAAAGCACACGAGCAAACACTTACCAGACGGGAAAGGTTGTTTAAGGAATACCTGGATGTTTGCAATTTCAACGCCGAACCAGTCCTACTCACCTATCCGGATGATGATCAGGTAGAAAAAGTCATCAACGGACGATTGTCTGACCAACCGATCTACGACTTTACGACCACCGATGGTCTCCGGCACCAGTTGTGGACCATTCAGGACGAAAAGAGTATTCGTCAAATCACCGCTCGTTTTGCCACCATGAAGAGCATCTACATTGCGGACGGGCATCACCGGTCGGCCTCTTCCAGTTTGCTCGGAAGCGCACGTCGAAAGATCAACCCCCACCATACCGGGCAGGAGATGTACAACTATCTGATGGCTTGTATGATACCCGAAAGTCAACTCAAAATCTATGACTACAACCGGGTGGTTGAAGATTTGAACGGTCATTCTGAAGAGTCCTTTCTGGAACTTTTGAGAGAAAACTTTATAATCGAACGGACCTTATCTCCCGCTCCACCGACTCAACTTCATCGATTTTCGATGTATCTGAACGAAAAATGGTATTCCCTTGAACTAAGAACCGAACCTGTCAGCACATCACCGGTTGACACATTGGACGCACGAATTCTTTCGGAACTCGTACTCCAAAAACACCTGGGTATTGAAGATCCCAAAACCGATCCGCGCATACAGTTCGTCAGCGGAAAAGTGGGTATGGACGGGCTTCAGTTCTATGCTGACAAAAAGAAAATGAAACTGGCATTTGGGCTTTTTCCGGTAGCCACCGACCAATTAAAAGCAGTCGCCGATGCAGATCAGATTATGCCTCCGAAGACCACCTGGATTGAGCCCAAACTGAGAAGTGGCCTCACCATTTTTAGCTTTGATGAGTAAGTTAAGTTGGGCTTTCACTTTTTTGGAATTAATTTAGTCGTATGTTTCGCCGCTTGATATTGCTTGCTCTTATTGCGTGTATTCCTTTAGGAACGCATTCTCACGATGGTTTCTGGGGATTTCATGCACACCGGAAAATCAATCACTTTGCGGTTTTCACACTCCCGTCTGATTTGTTCGGTTTTTACAAATTGCACCTCGACGAAGTCACAGAGAATGCCGTAAACCCTGATAAACGCAGATATGCAGTTAAGGGAGAAGCACCACGACATTACATTGACATTGACCATTATGCCACCGAAGGAGAGAATCCGTTTGATGTTGTGCCACGAAAGTGGGATGACGCTGTGGCGAAATTTACAGAAGATACTTTGCAGGCGTACGGCATCGTTCCGTGGCATATCAACACCATGGTTTTCTGGTTGACAAAGGCTTTTCAGGATAAGGATGTGGCAAAAATTATTCGCTTGTCTGCAGACCTGGGACATTATATCGGTGACGCGCACGTTCCGCTACATACCACCAAAAATTACAATGGTCAGTTGACCGATCAGTATGGCATCCACGGCCTGTGGGAAAGTCGGTTGCCGGAACTATTCGATCTGGAATATGACTTTTTTGTGGGAAGGGCAGTATATATAGATTACGTTCAGGATTATGCCTGGGAAATGGTAGAAGAAAGCCATTGGGCGGTTGATTCGGTGTTGACCATGGAAAAAGCATTGCACAACACCTTTCCTGCAGATCAAAAGTATTCATTCGAAGACCGCGGAAGAACCTTGACAAAAGTCTACTCTAAAGAATTCTCGGAAACCTATCATGAAATGTTG
>CAZJLZ010000099.1:0-5260 GCA_964546775.1 uncultured Cryomorphaceae bacterium
AAAGGTCCAAAACTTGAACGTCTGTAATTAAAATTTATCGCATCGACGTTCATTGAATACCCAGCATCCGGGGTAATGGTGATCTCGATATAATAATTCTGATTTAAAGTCGGGGTTAGGGGCCATCCACTGACAAACGCACCGTCCGAACTCGTTTGAATAGAGCCTATCTGAGGCCCTGCAGTTAAGGCGCTGGCCGCAACCTCGGTATGTAGAAAAGTGGGATTCAGGTCTGTCTCAAATTCATATTCTACAATTGTAGTCTGAGCTAAGGACATAGTTCCCGAAAAGAGAAACGCGGTAAGAAATATGGCTGTTAATGGAAAGATGTAATTTTTCATCATAGGAATAAATTATGTGCTGATTTGCTTCTACGCAGTGAATGGTTTTGAGTTTTCGTTTTGGTCGAAAAGCCTTCAAATTTAGAAAAAATAACGCATCAATACGTGAAAGTCCTGTAAATTAGACTGAACAGCTAAACCCGAATGTGGGCTGCCTTTTTTTGTCGATTACGAATTCAGTAGTGAAATCCGGACCAATGCTAAATTTCTGAAAACACAGAAAAATTTAAATCAGAAAGTAACTTCGAAGGGTTTACTTCGATCCTTCTGAAGGATTCGTGCGTGGAATTTTAATTGTCTGGTGCGCAGTAGCTTTGTTGTCACACATATCGCTGGCGGTCCAGGTACGATAAACAAATACGAATTCAGCATCATCAAAATTGTAGTCTTCATCTACGTTGATCATAACATCTCCTCCGGATTCATCATGAGCTACGAGCGATTCCGGATTCCTCAGATCAGTGCGGGTATTGAGTGTAACATCTTCGGGAGTGTGTTGAAAAACAGGAGGCGTGTCATCTATTAGCGTGATGTATTGGACAGCTTCTGTTGAATTGTTGCAATCATCGCTAATACGGTAGGTACGCTGGATGGTGCCAGCACAGCCACCGGAAAAATGCTCATCCGTGAAAGTAATCGTTACTTCACCCGAACAGGAAGATTTGGCTTTCAGGAGTTGGATGTCTTTAATGTCCACGGTATTAACCCGAACCTTTTCTTCAAAATCAATGAGCTCAATATCATCCTGCTGTGCGAATGCAGTTCCATAAGACAACAACAGGAAAGAGATAATCACCGTTTTCATAAGTCTGGATTTTGGTAAGGCTCTAAAATTAAACATTCCTGCGGATGTTACCAAGGACTATTAAAGCATAATCCGGAGTACGGATGTCAGACGGAGAATAATATTTTACTATTGAATTACCAGCCTTTCAGTGAAATGAGTATGGTTCATTTTAACATTCACTACATACACACCAGGCTGCAAGATTCCCAGATTAATGTCAAACAACCGTGTGTTTTCGATTTGTTCCTTATCTCCAATTTGCAAGACATTTTTTCCAAGTAAGTCGCTTACCCAGATTTCAGCTTCAGTAAATGCACCGGTTCTGATATTTAGATGAGTGGTTGTACTGGCGGGATTCGGAAAAACGCTCAGTGTGATATCTTCTGATGAGATTTCATTGGGTGTATTGGTATTCTGCGACGGAAGGGTATAGACAATTTCTACTCCTTCATTCATTCCGGGACATCCGTTATTGCTCCACGATCTCATATACAGCAACGGGCCAGCAACTCCCGGCTGAAACCAGAAGTGCTCCACAATATTGTTTTCACGTTCCATTCCGATTTCTTCGTTGATTTGGTTGGTGAAAGAAATCCTTCGGATCTTCAATACATTTTCGAATGTCCCGGAAGGGAGAACCAATGTTCCGTAACCAACACCCTGGGTTTCTGAAACACTTTCCCATTGGAAATCATTACAAGCACCGAAAAGTGTTCCGTTTGCTTCATCTGATATTGAGGAACCGTATGAAAAAGGATAGCTAAGCCACGAATTCGCATCGTTCAGTTGAAGGATGTCGTGATCTCCTCCCTGGCCGATAGCGGTTAATCCACTTTCGTCATTACTCCAGTAACGAATGGTTCCATCGTTGAGAACCATCGCTACATTGGCATCACTAAATAAATCAAAATCACTTAGTTCAGATGGATGTACAATCAAACCTCCCCAGAAATTCGATTCTCCCTGTGTTTGAAATTGACTGAAGTCCCAGGTTTGGTTTGCTCCATCAGTTCCATCGTTTACACCGGATGGATCAACGGCAAAGCCGACCACCTGATCTCCCGGATTGTAAAACGATTCTGAATCCAATGTGGGTTGACTTAAAGCAATTGACGAGAAAGTGACCAATGCAAGGAGGAGTGTAAAGTTTTTCATGTAGGAATTATTTTTGCGTTTCCACACAAAAGTAGACAAAGATCGCCCTACATGTCAAGTTAATCGATAGAAATAATATGTTAATCGAAGTTAAACCAGGTTGGTTCTTTCTAGAAAAAGTTTATTTTATTCTGATGTCCTCCTGATCGTCATTAAGGAAATTGATAATATGCGCACGAACGTTGTCCATTTTGATTAAAAACGAGCTATCCGCCGTTTCGTATTTTAAAACATGAATGGTCTGATTTCGATGATCTGTAATTGATTCCAGGTGGGGCTGAAAACCATCGGGATAATTACGTCTCAGTTCCTGACGCACCGCTTCCGGCAACTTTTCATAACTAATCATCACTTTACGTTTCTTAAATTTCATGACTCACCGGATTGCTGCGTTAAATTTCGTAGTGCTCAGAATAAAATACGTGCACTTATGATGTGTGGTTTCAGAAGATTGTTCTACGGAATTTTAAAACTGCAAGTAACATGTGATAACCAGATGTTTTATATACGAAATATTTATTTTTCCGGCACGTAATTTTTCTTTGCAGACCCTGCCATTTGAATAGGTTGGCGCAGAAAATGGCCGTTTAATAAGCTTTTCAATAAGTTTGTGTTGAAACTTTTTAGTGGATAAAAATTTCAACTGTATGTGGTAATTCCTTAAATTGGCGACTTCGAAAAGTGTTGATAAAGTTGGGGGTAACCTGTTATTTGCATGGGAATTAGGTCATTACAATCATAATTCGATGTTGAGAATAAGTTTGTTTGTGTTGCTGGTAGTATCCATGGAAATGGTGTCGGCTCAGGTTTTCTGGTCAGAAGATTTTGGGACGGGTGACTGTACTGAAATCTTACTGGTCAGTGAATATGTTTCAACGAACGGAGCTTGGTCGGCAACAGAAACCGGGCCGAACCCTTTAAATCCCAATGACTGGTTTGTAAGCGCAAAAGAAGCTGGTATGGGAGAAGGTAATTGTGGAGATGCGTGTATTGCTGACAATAAAACATTACATATCAGTTCTGAAGGTTTGGGCGATAATGGGGCGTCGTATCCGCAAACAGGATTGGGATTTACGGATACTGACTTACGCGCTGAATCTCCATTTATTGACTGCACAGGTCAGACCGATATTACACTTGAATTTTTGTACATATTAGGAGGTAACCCTCCACTTGATGTTTGCGTTCTTCAGTATTTTGATGGAACTGTATGGCAGGATATACAAACCCTACCTCAGTCTCCAGGTGGATGTGAACCACAAGGAAACTGGACTTCCTATTCAACTTCATTGCCGGCAAGTGCAGATAATAATCCAAATGTTAAAATTGGATTTCGCTGGATAAATCTTGATGACGAGGCGGTACCCATACAATTATCCATTGCCGTCGATGATATTACGCTTTCCACTCCGGCAGTCAATGAAGTATTTGCAGATTTTACTGCAAGTATGACGGACATTTGTGTGGGTGACTGTATTGATTTTACCGATTTAAGTACTGGAAACGGCATTGATGCATGGCAATGGTTGTTCGAAAGTGCCGAAACTGCCGTTTCGATGGATCAGAATCCGACCGATATTTGTTATGAAATAGCAGGAAGCTTTTCGGTTTCCCTGACAGTATCCAGTGCTGACGATGATGACGAACTGGTGATGAATGCATTTATCAATGTCAGCGAATGCGGTTCTCCTCCTGAAGCAGCTTTTTCAGCCAGTTCCACGGATGTTTGTGTGGGCGATTGCATTGATTTTACGGATGAAAGTACCGGCGACGGCATTGATGATTGGGTCTGGACCTTTGACGGTGCCGAAACGGCTGTTTCAGCCGATCAGAATCCAGCGGGAATTTGTTATCAGACTCCCGGGACTTACGACGTTTCATTACAGGCATCCAATGCCGATGGCGATGATTTGGTAACAATCACCGATTATATCACGGTTCAGGCATGCGGTGAACCTCCGGTTGCTGATTTTACAGCCAATGTCATGAACATCTGTGAAGGCGATTGTATCAACTTTTCAGATCTGAGCACCGGTGGCGGAATAACCGATTGGCAATGGACTTTCACCGGAGCAGATACTCCGGCATCTACCGACGAGGATCCCCAGAATATCTGTTATGCAACAGCGGGTGCTTACGATGTTACGTTATCTGTTACCAATGATTTTGGAACAGATGAAATAACCATACCCGATTTTATAGTGGTTAATGCATGTGCAGGCCCGGTAGCCGGTTTTATGGCTACGGATACCGAAGTTTGTGTAGGAGAATGTGTGGATTTCCTCAATCAAAGCATCGGAGGGGCTACTATTTTTGCATGGACTTTTACAGGGTCCGATACGCCGGCGTCTATTGATTCCGATCCGGCCAACATTTGTTATGCCACCATCGGAACGTACGATGTTACATTGATTGCGAGTGACGGTGTGGAAATCGACACGTTAACAATTGAGGATTACATAAATGTTATAGATTGCTCGGAACCCGCTCCGGATTTGGTCATTGGGGCGTCCGAAAATGTTATTTGCCTGGGCGGTTGTGTCGATTTTCAGGATCTGACCGGTGATGATTCTGTCAACGATTGGATGTGGACTTTTGACGGCGGCGATCCACCGGTTTCATTCGACGAAGATCCGCTGCAAATTTGCTATAATAATGTTGGCACATTTGACGTAACACTTCAGGTTAATTTTCAGGGACAACTGGTCGACAGTGTGTTTTCTGATTTTATTACAGTTGTAGATTCCTGCGGACCTGTGGCCGGATTTGATTATACTCCGATAGTGTGTCTTGGTCAGTGTTACAGTTTCGAAAACACAAGTACCGGAGGTGACACGTATTTCTGGACATTCGAAGGTGGTTTGCCGGCAACTTCTGAGGCAGAAAGCCCTGAGGAAATTTGTTATCTCGACGGTCTCGGAACGTTTAACGTGACATTGACGGTAATGAACGAGTTCGGTTCGTCAACATCGATAAC
>CAZJLZ010000100.1:0-5644 GCA_964546775.1 uncultured Cryomorphaceae bacterium
AACAATAGAATTTAACGCCATAACAAATGTTAATGTTGATGTAATTGTTTGATCAGCGATCCCGTTTTGAATGGTCTGACCTGCCTAAAGATAAAAACAGGATTGATAACTTGCACCGTAATTTAACGGTAAATTTAACAGGCTATGATTGCGAGACTCGAAAAAATGAGGGTTGTAAACGAAGAAGAGATCGGTTATTTCATTGCCGGCGAGGGAGAGGAATTGCCACTCCACGAAATGCTTGGTCGTACACTTAGTTTTGAGTTTGGAGGAAAAATCACCTGTTTGAATTGCTCCCGTGTTATCAGAAAAACTTTTCAGGGTTTGTGTTTTCAGTGCTTTACAGACGCTCCCGAAGCTGCACCGTGCATCATCCGACCCGAGTTGTGCGAGGCCCACATTGGCAACGGCCGTGATGTTGAGTGGGAATTGGAGCACCACCATCAACCACATGTAGTATATCTGGCCTTTTCGGGTGGACTAAAAGTAGGGGTTACACGTGCCTCGAATTCCCCGAACCGGTGGATTGATCAGGGAGCGACTCAGGCCATTGTGCTGGCCGAAACACCGTATCGTCAACTGGCCGGGCAGATAGAAGTAGAGTTGAAGCAGTTTATTTCCGACAAAACCGACTGGCGGAAAATGTTGCTTAACGATGCTCCCGAAGTCGATCTTGCTGAACAAAAGGAAATGCTCGGATCCTTGCTCAGTTCGCATTTGATCGAATTTGTTTCCCCAAGTAATACGATTTATCATTTCCATTACCCGGTCATTCAATACCCTCAGCAAGTGAGCAGCATCAGGCTGGACAAAACCCGATCGTTTGCTTATAAACTGGTCGGTATCAAAGGTCAGTATATGATTTTCGATACCGGAAAAGTTTTCAATGTGCGGAATCATTGCGGTTATCACGTTTCAATCGAGGCATAAAAATCCTCCTGAACAGAGCACAGGAGGATTTCGGAGCGTGAATCAACGGTGCTTATTTTCCTATTTTTGTGCCCTCGCTGTGCGCAATGGTGACCAATAAACAAAGCTGAAATGAAAATTTCGTACAATTGGCTTAAGGAATACATCCACATTGATTTAGCCCCGGAATCAGTTGCGGAGATTTTGACCAACACCGGGCTTGAAGTAGAGGGGGTTACTGCAATTGAGTCTGTCACCGGTGGTTTGAAGGGAGTCGTGGTAGGCGAAGTGATCGAAAAATCTTCCCATCCGAACGCCGATCGGCTCAGCGTGACCAAAGTTGATATCGGCACCGGCGAACCGCTTCCTATTGTCTGCGGTGCACCGAATGTCGAAGCGGGTCAGAAGGTATTGGTGGCTACAGTTGGTACAACGCTTTATCGCGAAGGTGATAAAAATGGCTTTTCCATCAAAAAAGCCAATATCCGCGGAGAAGAAAGCCAGGGAATGATTTGTGCCGAAGATGAACTAGGCCTTGGCAAAAGCCACGATGGTATTATGGTGCTGCCGAACAATGCGATAGTTGGCACGCCGGCAGCTGAATTTCTGAAACTGGAATCCGATTATATTTTTGAAATCGGGCTTACGCCCAACCGCACCGATGCTTTCTGTCATTACGGAGTGGCCCGTGATTTGGCTGCGTTTCTTCGCCTTCAGAATCCAATAGAATTGCATCATCCCGATTTATCGGGTTTTAAAGCAGATCGAAACAACGGACAGATCAGTATTGAAGTACAGGCGAAAGATGCTTGTTTGCGCTACAGCGGATTGCTAATCGAAGGTGTGTCGGTAAAGCCCTCTCCTGAATGGTTGCAAAAGCGTTTGAGAAGTATCGGGTTGACACCCAAAAACAACATCGTCGACATCACCAATTTTGTGCTGCACGAACTCGGCCAGCCGCTGCACGCATTTGATGCGGATAAAATTACCGGAAACAAAGTGATTGTAAATAGATGTGCCGCGGGCACGAAATTTACCACTCTAGAAGGTGTTGAACGTGAACTGAGTGACAGCGACCTGATGATTTGCAATGCCGAAGAACCGATGTGTATTGCAGGGGTGCTGGGCGGCAGCCGTTCAGGAGTTACCGAAAGCACTACCCGTATTTTTCTGGAAGGCGCCTGTTTCGACATCACTTCGGTTCGGAAAACGGCCAAGCGTCACCAGATAAATACCGACGCTTCTTTTCGATTCGAACGCGGCGTCGATCCAAATGGAGCAGTAAATGGTATAAAACGCGCCGCTATATTGATTCAGCAAATTGCTGGCGGAGAGATTACAACCGATGTAATTGACAACTATCCGGTTCCGGTTGACAGAAAGGAAGTGACTTTTTCATTTACCCATTGCAACGCATTGATTGGTCAGGAAATCGACAAGGAAATCATCGGCAAAATCCTCAGTAGTCTGGAGATTGAAATAATAAGACGCGAGGGTGATGAAATGTTGCTGGCCGTACCTACGTATCGCGTGGATGTCACGCGCGAAGCCGATGTAGTGGAAGAGATTCTGCGCATTTATGGTTACGACCGGATTGAATTACCCGAAAAAATCAGCGCTTCAGTAAACGTTTCCGAAGGTGTGAACAAAGAGTACATGCAGAACCTCATTGCCGATTTGCTGGTTTCTGACGGATTTTTGCAGATGATGTCCAATTCTTTGATGTCATCAGCAGCGTTGGCAAAAATTGCGGCGAATGAGTTCCCGGAAAGTGGCAGTATAAAAATTCTGAATCCGCTCAGTTCTGAACTCGATGTGATGCGACAGACCTTGCTGGCCAACATGCTCGAAGCAGTTGAACGGAATCAGAACCACAAAAATCCGGATCTGCGTCTGTTCGAGTTTGGCAATGTGTATCAACGCACCAATGAGGGAATCATCGAAGAAACGCATCTCGGCTTGTTGCTTATCGGACGCAGATATCCCGAAAGCTGGAACAATCCAAAAGAGAACGTGAGCTATTTCGATTTGCGCAACCAATTGAACATCGTGTTGCAACGACTCGGATTATACGAACAATGCAGGTTTACATCGCTAGAAGCAGAATACCTGGCTGAAGGTCAAACCATCCGGTTGGGGAAGAATGTTGTCGGGCACATCGGTTGGGTAAAACCAGAGGTTTCTGAGCGTTTTGACATTCAAAATACCGTGTTTTTTGCTATCTTGAATTGGAGTATGATTTTGAAACACATCGGAGACGGCACAATCCGCTATCGGCACATTGGTAAATTTCCGATCGTACGCCGTGATTTTTCGTTGTTGCTCGATCAATCGGTTACCTTCGAAGCCATCGAGCAACTCGCCCGGAGAACAGAGAAAAAATTATTGAAAGAAGTCGGTTTGTTCGACGTGTACGAAGGCGCCAAACTTGACCCGGGCAAAAAGTCGTACGCCGTTCGTTTTTCGCTCAGCGCTGACAAAACCCTTACAGATGCCGAGGTGGATGATGTGATGTCGCGCATCCGCGGTGCATTGGAGAAAAATCTGGGGGCTTCATTGCGTTGATCCAATGAAACTCGCGAGAAGAATTATATTCCATCTCCTGCAGTTATGGCTACACGTGGGCTACAGGCTGTATTTTCGACGAGTGGTGTTGCTAGGACACAAACGAGTACCCAATCAAAAGCCGATTATTCTCGCGCCCAATCACCAGAATTCATTTTTCGACGCAATGATGACAGCGATTTTTGTTCCACAGCGGTTCACCTTCCTGGCTCGCGCCGATGTTTTTCGCCACCGCTGGTTTCGGAAGGTGATGTACCTTGTAAGCTGTCTACCAGCCTACCGAACCACCGACGGTTTTGCGAAGGTGCGCAACAACGAAGGTACCTTCGAGCAATGTCAACGCTTGCTGGAAGATGATGAGTCGATATTGATTTTTCCGGAGGGAAACCAGGAATTTGGTTATCGTCTTCGGCCACTCAAAAAAGGTCTGGCGCGCATTGCGCTCGAATACACGCAACGATCTGGCGAGGATGTACCGGTGGTTCCGGTGGGGATTCATTTTGAAGATTATCGGGCGTTGGATAAGCGCCTCGTCATAGCTTTTGGAAATCCGATCTCCTCGCTGAATTT
The DNA here is from genome assembly GCA_964546775.1 of uncultured Cryomorphaceae bacterium. Taxonomy (GTDB): domain Bacteria; phylum Bacteroidota; class Bacteroidia; order Flavobacteriales_D; family SKUL01; genus SKUL01. The sequence continues at coordinate 4,045 of CAZJLZ010000100.1, forward strand.
TACCAATACTTTTGAGGAAAGCGCCTCGGTGGGCTTGCGCCGGTTTACCGAAGAGTTAAACAAAGAGCTGGATACGATTTGTGTGTCAAACGACGACCCAGATCAGAAGGACGATATCAACCGCTACCTGTTTTCTGCAGATTACAGCGAAACTTCCGACTGGCGCGACATGGTGAAACGCGTCAACGATGGCAGTTACCGCAACGATAAATTGGCGCTCGAGCGGCGCAAAAAGCAGCGACTGTACTGGTTGGGTACTCCGTTCGCCCTCGTCGGACTGTTGATTTTTATCTTGCCATATGCGCTGCTCCAATGGCTCACCAACCTGATCAGCCCCGATAAGTATTTTGCCCCGTCGGTGGAGTTTGTATTGTTTCTCACCATTTTTCCGTGGTACATCCTCTTCATGTCGATCGCTGTCGGAACGCTGACTGCCTCAATTTTATTCGGCATCCTGTTTTTTATTGCCGCGCCGCTGATGGGGAAATACTTTTTTGCTTGGCGGAGGAATATCGTTGTGAGTTAAAAAACAATCAACCACGAAAATTGCTGAAAGGTCTTTCAATTGACTTGTCAAATGCTGACATGTGCGTCAGGAGTCTGTGCCGAACTGTGCTTATTAGTCAGATACGGTCTGGCAAATCTACGGAGATTTTGGCGCCACTTTGCGAAATGAACTAGTATCTGAATTTAGTGTTTATCCGAAGGGCATGAGATGAATCAAGCGTTTCTTGGGTAAATTATTGGAAATGAGAATAAAATAGTTTAAGAAAAACGTATTTTTGATTGAATTCTTAATACTTTATTATGAAAGCTTGCCAACTCCTCTCGCTTTTTTCCCTGGTATTCCTATTATCTGCTGGACAAAATATGAGTTATTCTCAGGATTTAATAGAATCTCATTTTGCACATGAGCACAATCTTGGAATAACAGATGTGGTAGAACTTGAAGATGGTTTTTTATTGACTGGTTTAGCTTCAGCTTCAGTTTTCGATTCAAGCATTTCTTTGCTTATTCGCACCAACATGAATCTGGAAGTTCTTTGGACCAAAAGGTTTAAATTTCTTTTTAAAGATGACTTTACTACTATAACTCCCTTATCGGACGGGAATTTTTTGATTGGTGGTGCCGCTCGTCAGGATTTTAATACGCTAACCGGAGCTCAGGTGTATAAAATCGATCAAGATGGTAACGTAATTTGGGGTAAGATCTACTCGGAATCCGCCGATTATAGAATCTTAAACATGTTTGAACAAGACGATGGCACTCTGATGATCTTTATTCGCCACGGCGTCGGATCCCAACCAACTAAAATAATTCATGCGGATTCCGAAGGTGGTATTATCTCCGAACGAATTTATCATATTGGTTCTTCAGGGGTGTTTGCCGAAAGCGTGGTGTCATATGCTAACGAAAACTATGTGCTTTCAGGAGCCACGTACGATGTAGTCGAACAAACATATATTCCATTTATAGGTATGATAGACGACACAGAAATGCTATGGTACAACCAGTATGTTTTTCCGAGAAGTGCAACCACTTATGCCCTTGAAAAAATGGAAGACGGTACTATTGTAATGTTGGGAAACATACTTCTTG
>CAZJLZ010000101.1:0-2948 GCA_964546775.1 uncultured Cryomorphaceae bacterium
TCCATGTACCCCATATGAATTTCAGGTTCGCACAAATTGCCCTGGTGATATCACCACAGAATACTCCCCTTCGGTCGAACAAATCACCGACGGATGCGGTGCGTGTACCTCTTTGCCGTACTGCGAAGCCTACAGTGACAATGCAAGTGAAGAATGGATCAGCGAAGTATCATTGAATACACTGTTCAATGTTTCAGGAAGTGACGATGGTTACGGTGATTTCACCAATCTGAGCACTAACCTTGTTCCGGGAGCGTCCTATGAATTAAGTGTTACTCCTGACTACAGCGATGACAATTATGAAGAGTATTTCCTCGCATGGATAGATTTTAACCAAAATGGTGAATTTGAAGAATCCGAAAAAGTTTTGGATTCGGAAGAATTTGTAAACACTACAGTAACAAATGAATTTCAGGTGCCGGGCGATGCAGTTATGGGTGGAACCAGGATGCGCATTACTATGCAATATGACGACCCTACTGAACCCTGTGAAACAGGGTTTAACTATGGCGAAGTAGAAGATTATTGCGTCGTCATTGTTGATTCCACAACTGGAATATCCGCTTCCCCGGAAATTTTATTTTCCGCCTTTCCCAATCCGGCAAAAGATCAATTACACCTCCGATTACCTGAAAACATCACATCCGGAAATTACTGGTTGTCCATGCTCAACCTTGTCGGGCAGGAAGTGCGGTTAATTCAATTGAACCAACAAAAGGAAACTATAGATGTCAGTAACCTTCCAGCCGGAATGTATCAAATCGCACTTGTGAATAGTGACCATATTCTTTCCCGAAAATCTGTAATCATAACCAAATAGAAACCAATGAAAATTTTAAACTACCTCACCCTATTCTTCAGTTTTCTTGCGTTGGCGCCTGTTCAGGCTCAACAGGATAGTGACATTCTGCCTGGTCAATTACTGGTTCAAGTACCCGAAACACGCAAAGCCGAAAATCTCATTTCTGAGTTGAGTCGTTTGAATGGAGTCAATACTTCGCTTGCAGTCGATCGCCTAGTTTCAGAGCCCATGAAAATCTATTTGCTCACTTTTGATGAAGAGGCAATCAATCCACACGAAATGCTGAAAGCCGTGCAGGAACATCCTGCTATCAGTATTGCCCAATTCAATCACCGCGTTTATCTGCGCGAAACCACTCCCAACGACCCTCAGTTCAATCAGCAATGGCATCACGTCAACTCAGGTGTTGGAGGAGGCACAGCCGATGCGGATATTGATAGCGATGAAGCCTGGGACATAACTACCGGTGGTACCACGGCGCTGGGTGACGAAATTGTTGTCTGTGTCATTGAGGGTGGAAACCTGAACCACGTGGACCTTGAAGCAAATAAATGGGTAAACACACAGGAAATACCTGACAATGGTGTTGACGACGACGAAAATGGGTATGTGGATGATTATGATGGTTGGAACATAGGTTCCGATAGTGATGATGGAGTTTTCCAAGGTCCGCACGGTACCCAGGTTATGGGAATGATTGGTGCACGTGGCGACAATGATCTTGGTGTTGCTGGTGCCAACTGGGACGTAAAGATCATGTCTGTTGCTGGAGAAAACCTGCAAAGTGAAGCTTCTGTTGTTGAAGCTTATACATATCCATTAACCATGCGTCAGTTATATACTTCAACCAATGGAGCGAGCGGCGCTTTCGTAGTCGCGACCAATGCTTCGTGGGGTCTGGATAATGCAAATCCTGATGCCCATCCCATCTGGTGCGCGGTATATGAGACACTGGGTGAAAACGGTATTTTAAATTGTGGCGCAACCACCAACAACAATTCGAATATCGATAATGTAGGCGATATGCCCACTGCATGTCCAAGTCCTTACATGGTAAGCGTAACGGCAACGGATAATGCAGACGTCCGCACATTTTCGGGTTTTGGGATTATTAATGTAGACGTAGGTGCTCCCGGCGACGCTGTTTTCACAACTTCCGGTAGCGATAGTTACGGATCCGCTTCAGGAACCTCTTTTGCAAGTCCTTTAACTGCCGGAGTAATAGGCTTGCTTTATTCTGTTCCATGTCCTTCGTTGATTCAAATAGCAATGGCCGACCCCCAGTTGGGCGCGGACATGGTACTCGAAGCCCTCTATGAAGGAGTTGATATCATTCCAAACCTGATCGATGAAGTTGCTACTGGCGGACGTATTAATTCGTACAATAGTCTTTTGTATTTAATTAATAACTGTTCGGATGCAGGATGTCTCACCCCCTTTTCGACCGCCGTTTCACAGGAAGAAAATACCACCAACTATACCTTTAGCTGGAATGGTCTCGACGTTTTGACCTACGATCTACGTTATCGTGTTGTAGGTGATGTCGATTGGATAGAAATTAATGACCTCGTACAGGAAGAGTATCTGGCAAGTGACTTGTTGTATTGTACTACTTACGAATTTCAGGTTAGGTCTCATTGCGAAGAAGAAAGCTCTGAATTTTCTGATTCGGTAGTGTGGACTACAGATGGTTGCTGTGAAAATCCGCTTCTATCCGTCGGTGATATTTCACCAACCAGTGCGAACATCACATGGGAGAGTGTGCTGGCCGCCGAATCTTTTAGTATCCGTTACCGCATTCCGGGATCTCCCGACTGGATCGAAATTAACGACATTGAGAACATTGAATTTCTGCTCGACGCCCTAACAGAATGTTCGGTCTATGAAGTTCAGATCCAGACCATCTGTATCGATGATGAACAAGTTGCATTTTCAGAAAGTTTATTGTTTAGTACTTCAGGATGCGGTGCATGCCAGGATCTGGATTATTGTGAATCCGGCGGGAACATTTCGAATGAAGAATGGATAGAATCTGTAGAATTTGATGGTTTCATCAACACCACCGGAAGCAATGGTGGTTATGCAGATTTCACCGGTGAAAGTCATTTGATGACCATCGGCTCGGAACAATCGTTTACCTTAACTC
>CAZJLZ010000102.1:0-4207 GCA_964546775.1 uncultured Cryomorphaceae bacterium
TAGGTGAAAGTATTATCGGTGTGTTATAATACCACATATTATGTTTCAAGAGAATTTTTTTCGGATGTTTCGACTGTTGAATATACTTATCGCTTCCTTTGAAATTCATTAAAATTATTTTGTACGGCATCGACCAGCGAAGATCAATTTCAACAGTTTTAAAATCTGTGATTTCTGTCCAGATAATTTGCAGATCATAAATAGTATTGTCAGTGATACCACTGTCAGATATTATAAGAGCTGGATTTCTTTTTGAAAGTAAGTAAGCACTGTATGTCAAGATTAATAGAAAAATCAAGACTAAAATTGTTAGAATTGATGTTGTCCATATAGGTCCAATCGGTAAAAATACTATGAATGCATACATGAGAAATCCGCAAGCACCAATTCCAATAATTGAGGCTAAACTCAGAATAAAATGATTCTTTCGGTTGTGTGGTATTTCTATCTTATCCTGAGCGTCTTTCATCTACATGATGCCTAACGGTTTGCGTATATGACTTGTGGCGGTTTTCGAAGCTGTTTTCTTCCATCCCAGGATGATCTCCAATCGAAGCCGCGAACTCGAATTTACCACATTCCCGCCATAAGTCATATGCGCTGTTAGCGAGCGTTTTCTTTTAATTCTACTACAATCAATACTGTCCTTTTCTTTTTCCAAAATGTCTTAGCATCCACTTTTATCATCAATTGATTTGAGTCCCTTTTTGGCTTCCAAAAAATCCAACTTTTTTTAGATGTAGAAATATTTTTTATCTCTCTCGGAAAGTCTATTACCAATGCGTGTGAAATAGGTCCATAATTTGTTGGTTTGGAGCGAAGTTCATTCGTTTGGAAGAGGAACAAACTATCTCCAAGCATTTTCATTTCAATAAATTCCTTGGGCAATCCACTTATATATTTCGGTAAAGAATCAATAGTTGATATGTCAAATGAAAAAGAATTACCATAAAAGTCCTTAAAATTTGAAATAATCTTGCTATTATACTTTTCTCTTTCTTCTTTAGTATCAAAGTATCCCAAAGATTCTCTTTTGTATTCAGGGTTTAATGGGGATTCAATATAATCTTGTTGAATGGTTGCAGAATGGTCAGGATGAACAGTCATTTGAACTGGAGTAACACATGAGCATAGAGTCAGTATGATTAGATAATGTAAAGTTTGTTTCATTTAAATGCTCGCTAACTCGTTATACCCCTCACAAACATAGCAAATAACGGAATCACATCCTGCCTTTCCCTAGTTCACACCTCACAAAAAGAACCACGCCACGCCTTCCACAATCAACCAATACCTGAGGAATTTTCCGACCAGCATCCACAGAAAAACCTTTTGCCACATGCGGAAAACGCCGGGCGCGACAGCCAGTAAATGGTTTTGGAGATATTGTCTACCATTCCGTATCCGGAGAGGCTGGTTCATATCGCCTCGTACCCGGATGAAAAGTATGCCAGCTATGCCAATACTCCTGTGATGCCTGGATGGGTATTAAGTGATCGGTTGGTGCAGTCAAATTTTTGCCCGCAAAATCATATAGGGTGCTATCGGCGTGCAGTTCATCGCGATCATTAAGCGTGAAAAGTTTATCAGCGGGCCTTTCAAAAGCCGCAAAACTGGAACCGTCTGAAGCAAGTGCGAGCACAATAAATTTTTCGCCGATGGTATCGTTGATGACCCGTTTTGCTAATAATTCGTTCCAGTCGTACGCTTTACTTGATTGATCGGTTTCTATACCAATTACCCACGACTTCGCTTTCCAAGACCCGCTGTCCGTTCGCGTCAGACTGCCTTTGCTCTTTCCTTTTTCGAAATTTCCATGCGGATCGTAGGTATGGATGAAAGCCTCATCGGGTTGCATCACCAAACCTTCGGGGTACAACTCAAACCATTTTTCAACGGTCATCTGACGCGATACTACCTCGGGAAGTTGTGCTCCTTTCAGACTTCCCGCAATGGCTTCTCCATTCACCTGTCGCCACCAGCTTTTTGTAGTGGCATCTTCAAACATCGCGTTGAAATGGTTCATTCCAACCAGTCTGAATTGCTCCGGCAATCCGTTGACGACGGGTTCAAAAACCCGCCCGGTGCGGCATACGCTACAGTAAGTGACGATGATGGGCTTACCGCCCAGGCTGTCTCTGACCTGATGATGATAGGCCAAAAACTCAACCGGATAGGCTTTTGCTTCATCGTTTTTTTCGACCCCGATAACCAGTCGGTCACCCGGCAGTTTATTCTGCGACTTCGACGCCATAACTACATTTTCCGGCTCTAAAAACATTTTATCAGCAGTCATGCGAAAGTTGAACAAATACGCAATCCCGGCTGCCAACAACAGAAGAATTCCGGCCATCCACTTCGACCGGCCCCTGAACGCTGCGGTTATTCCTACTATAACCATAGCAATAAGAACCATTCTGATTACCCAGCGCCACGTGTACAGAAAGTATGCGAGGTGGATGCTGTCCAACTCCTGGCTGCCGGGCATGGGCATGATGAAATAAACGTTCATGATCTCAAACAGAATCAGTCCGATTGCACCTGAATAAAAAAGCTTTTTCATGCTCATTGGTCTTGATGTTTCACTACCGCATTTTCATGCCCGGACAATGTACAGATACTCAGAAAGTGTTGGTACTATTTTTTGATTTTATTTTCCCTTCTCAATAAGAATTTTGTGGACCGTCCAAACTTATGCGTCATACCTGTTGCAATCTGGCGATGCTCACTGTATTTCTCCATTAATTAAATACACTATGTAACCCATATAAATAAGAAGCAATATTCCTGCTTCCCATCTGTCCAGTTTCTTTTTCTTTCCGGAAAACATAGCGAGAAAAAGAAGAAAGGTACCTATTCCCAATAGGTATAGATCAATATTGAATTTGGTGTTGTAAGCGACGGGCTTTATTAAGGAGCTGATGCCGAGTATGAAAAAGATGTTGAAAATATTCGAGCCAATTATATTTCCAATTGCGATATCATTTCTCTTTTTGGTTGCGGCGACTATCGATGTAGCCAATTCGGGAAGAGATGTTCCGGCAGCGACTATTGTCAATCCGATAATGGTCTGGCTGATGCCCAAACTTTCAGCAATCTGCACCGAGTTCATCACCACCAAACGGCCGCCTAAGACTAAAAACGCCAGGCCCAGCGGTATAAAAATCCAGATTTTAAGATTTGAAAGCTCTTTCCGATTGACTTCGGATGGAAGGCTTTCATTTTTTAACTGGCGGAATACATAGTAGAGAAATATGCCGAACAGCATCAACAGTATTGCTCCGTCCATTCTTGTGATGTTCTCCTTGTCTGAAAAAAAGCTATTGGCAAGAAAAAAAAGCAGTATTGCCGCAAAAAATGAAAACGGTATTTCCTTCCAGACGGTGCTTGATTGTACAACCAGTGGAGTAATCAATCCCACTATTCCAAGTATCGCGAATAAGTTGAAGTTGTTGCTTCCAATGATATTGCCAAATACAATGTCTGAATTCGATTGATACGCGGCAAAAGCATTGACAACCAGTTCCGGCATTGACGTACCGAATGCAACTATTGTCAAACCGATTGCCAGTTCCGAAATTTTGTACTTTCTAGCCAATGCCGAGCCACCCTCTACGAGCCAATCGGCACCTTTTATCAGAATGGCAAAACCAAGGACCAACAACAAAAACTGAGTTACCATATTGATGTATTATTTGTAGTTTCGCCAATGTTCCGAAAACAACTCGTTCAGGTTTTTCAGCACGAAATTACCCGCCGGATTTCAATAAGCTAAGTTCAGAATATTTTCTATCCGTTGATGTTTTTCAGGAAATTACAGGTTGCGCGTAATCGTTGGCTCTTTTACTTAGAAATCAGTAGAAGGACATTTAAAACATTGTCAAAAAATTATTCACCTCTATCAACCCCCTAAGCGGTCGATTTAATTGACGTATTCATTTTAATATCTCACTGCTCATTCCATTTTGAACGTAATTTTTTTGGGTTCTTAACCACAACAAAGGAGCCAACCTATGGCTGTATATTGTTTCCCATATTCCGTCTTTTTGTTTCTGAAGTCTTTGAAGTGCTACTTTCCCATTGCTGAAAGCAGTTTGCTCGATCCGATATTCTCCTGCGATCAGACCGATTGCAGCGTTCATGAATGTTTCTGTTGTTGAAGGATCAAGACAAGAAAAATAATATGCACAAAAAAAGTCTGTTGAAA
>CAZJLZ010000103.1:0-3040 GCA_964546775.1 uncultured Cryomorphaceae bacterium
CCGGTCTATTCTTTCGACCAGAAGAGATTTGAGAAAGCGTGTAAGGTTAGTGCGTAGAAGGGGTTACGACGCCGGGGCAGCAAGCATCAACCTAACCCCTGACGCAATTATAACTTAAAGCAATTCCAATAAAATCCTAAAATAACTATTGCATTCTCAAGAGATACGTTTAAAATGGCGATATAATACAATGTTTCACCTAATTTGACAAGCTGGCATCAATCTGGAATAGTTAGCGAAAATACTCTTGACAAGCAGAAATCTTACCTTATAATGTAAGAAAACATAAAGGACACCAAAAATGACCGCACTCACGAAACGCTCGATTCCTGATGGTTTTCAGATTGAATGGAATTCGACTGTTTGGAATGTGGGATACGTGTTTCAGTGGTCCGAATTTTATGAGGATTATCTGGACTGTAATCATCGAATCACGATTAAACCCGGTGAAACGCTGCCAGAAGCTTACGAGCGTGAAACTGGAGAATCTTTTCCGTTTCCGGAAACTGGAATCGAAATCTTTTTCTTGAAAGGGATGGAATGACACCCGTAATAAGGATTGCTACGATTCCGAAGATGTGGAATTGTTGAATTCTTATATGGCTTCTCAGTTCATGGAATACTTGAAGAACGAAAGGGACTAACGGCCCGGCGTCGTGTAACCACATACTATAACCAAACTTATAGCAATGTTTGAGGTTTGAAATAACAGCCAACACCCGCCCTCGCTATTTCAATTTCGATTATTTTTTGAAATAGACAGAATTTGCTCTTGCAATCTCAGAGCGAGAACCGATAATGATACATGTAAGGCGGACGCAAAAACAAAAGCAGGAAAGAGAAACATGGTCGGATTGGCAAAAAGCTCGACGACGGCACGGGTGTATCACGTCGTTGACAGTTCCTATGGTATTCATGTTTTGTTCTCTGGTAGTCTTAGGGAATGTAGGGATTATTGTAGGGAACATGGGTATTCTTCGAAAATTAGGTGGGATTGGTAAAAATGGAACTCTTCATCGTGGTCATCATCATTCGCTGTTTGTTGGCGGCTTGCTTTCATATGTACAGTGCAGCTAATGAACCTGATTGCGAACCGTACATGATTCGGGCTTTGGCTAATGCTGTGATTGCGGTTTGGGGAATGTTTGTTTTGTAAGAAATTGGTATTGACAATCCCAAACAACGCGATACAATAAAAGCATAACCGGGGAAAACAAAATGTACGAAATTTTCAAACCGCGAGATGGTAAGCCAGTATTTAAGACCCGTCGTCGATGGCTGGCAAATCTGATTGCATGGTGGATTAAGGGCGATTTTGCTATGGAAGGGGAAGGATGGATGAAATAGTCTTGACAATTCTTGGGCAGGCGGTTACAATATTCTTTGTCGGAATTTTCATAGTCTGGCAAATCACCACCTTTTGGCCAACGGGAGTCTCACTCATGCGGAAACTTTACTACCAGATTAAGGCAAATCAGACGTTTCGGTTCGGTGGTAAAATGTTCATCAAATTGGGCCGGGATTCGATGGATGAAACCGGCAAGAGACGGCGATTCCGTGATAGTGAACAAGTGATGTTGGAAAAATAACAGAAAATACCCAAAAGGTTTCTATGGGTGAAATACCTATAGTGTAAAGTGGTAGACGCTGGGTGACGGTCCACTATAATCGAACGAGAGCATCCACACGGCCCATTAGTTCAGTGGTAGAATAGCAGACTTTCAATCTGTTGACGCCGGTTCGATTCCGGCATGGGTCACTAAGGGGGAAATTCGGGTTCGAATCCCGGCGTAGTGTCGTCTAATGGCAGGACACCCCCATTAAAACACTTACATTAGGAAATAACAATGGGAATGTTTTTCTTAGGAATGTTGGTAGCTTATGCCTCACTGTTCCTAGTTCCAATCGTATTTCATATCTTGCGGTCAACTCTGTTTACCGTTGGATATTTATATGGTGCGTGGCGTTCAAGTAAAAGAATCGGGGAATGGAAATGGACGTTATGGTTCCGCCCAGTGTTATATAAATGGATATTTAACGTCTGGTGGAAGGATATGAATAGCTCAGGCAGAGTTACAGGTTGTGAATACGCTAATGGAGATAGATGGGAACCCTATTTCAAATTCTATCCCAAAAAGGAAAAATGAAGATGAATATTCGTGAACAGTTGGTAATTGAAGGAACCCAAAACGAAATCTCTCAAGCCAAAGAAAAACTAAGTGTACGTGACGACGGCTCAACCGCAAGCGATTTTCATTTCAGCAGAGTAAAAGCAGTTAAAGCTTGTAAGGAAAAATACAATCTTTCCTTAAAAGAAGCTTGCGATATGGTTAACTTGGTTTTCGATGTTTCCGGTGTGACTGAATTCCGTAACACCTTTCAAAGTTATTCTAGGTAAAGGGTTAGGGCAAGGCGGGCCACGGGCTTCGCCATAAGCCTATATTGTAAAGCGACTTACAACAAAATAGCATTTTCATGGAAAATCGCTATTGCATTCCACGGCTCAGAGACGATAATAATATCATCAGGGACGCGGGAGTTTTTAACTCAACATGGCCATTAGCTGGATGATTCCGGACTAACGCCAAAAATGACTCCGAACAGTGTCCCTTCTTATCTATCAAATTAGCTGCCACGGTGCATAGTCAGCCAAAAATAAAACAAATTGGGGTTGACAAGAGAAAACATTCTGCTAAAATAAAGGCGTGGATGTTGGTGGTCGTGTGACGGATGACCCTTCGAATGCTTGCGTTCGGAAGGCTGAATCAACAGCGTACAGGTCTCATAGTGACCTGTGGGGTCTAGTCGATGGTCTACTAAAGGGAATCAACAATGGATTATGCCGTCGTGGAAGTCATTGAAGGCGTCGTGTCACAAGTCAGCGTGTTTGCAGACTATAAAAACGCCGAAAGTCTGGCAAAACGTCTTTGTCGCGAAAACGAAATTCCATTTTACGGTAACCACTCATACATCGGAAATACTAAGTTTTCTTCACCGTATTCCATTCAGATTGTTGTGATTTAGAAAATAGGTCGGTTGT
>CAZJLZ010000104.1:0-4071 GCA_964546775.1 uncultured Cryomorphaceae bacterium
GCTCGATGACAGAAGTGCGAACACTTACATATCGCGCGGAGCAGCTTACAGTTTTCTCGAACAACACGATCTGGCTATTTCGGATTACAACCGCGCTTTGGAATTATCCCCACAAAATACCCAGGCCATGTTCAACCTTGGGGTTTCCCAATACAAGTTGTCAAAAATTCAGGAAGCTTGTTTAACATGGCTTCGTGCAAAAGAATTGGGAAATGCTCAGGCCGACAATGCGTGGAAGAATTATTGCAATCCTCAGACTGACAGACATCAAGATTCGTAATTCCTGTAAAGCCTGTTAACACTAAGATTGTACGCAAATTGAGATTTGCTAATATACTTCCTTTTTTGCATATTACACCGCGAAAAGTACAACCAATCCGAGTACCAATTTTTGGCGTTGATCTGAATTGCGCGACCAACCAGAGGATTACGGTCTAACCAACCGACATTCTGGGCATTTTTGATCAAGAGCCATAATCAAATCGATTGCCATGGAAAAGATTTACTCCACTGATCCTGGTGTAGACTTTCTGAATCCCGTAAAGAACTCGTGGAAGACCCGCGAACTTCCTGAATTCCCCTGTTTGGCCGCATCTCCCGAACCATCAATGACAATCCATTGGTAACTGCTAATACACTTTTGCAGACGTGGGGAACCAGCCGGATTCTGATGGGTGTTTTATTGTTATTTGTCTGTTCTGCATTATCTCAAACTGTTAAAGCCCAAAATTGCACCTATTCCATTTGTCTGTTCGATGATTACGGTGATGGATGGGATGTTGCTTCGGCAACAGTTCAGGTCAACGGAGTGACGGTGCTTAACTCTATCTCCTTGGCTAATGGTTATGGACCTCAGTGCTATAACTTTAGTGTACCCGCCGGCGCTACCATTTCTGTTTATTATACAGCGGGATTTTGGCCAGGTGAAAATTATTATTCTGTTTACAATGGGCCCAATGGTTCTGGGACTTCGATCTTTTATTCAGGCGCAGGACAACCTGCCTCATTGAGTTCTTTTGCCAGCGGTTGTACATCCGGAGATCCGTCATGTGGAGACTGAGAATGCGAAATTTCAAATAGTCTGCACGATGTTTTTGGTGACGGTTGGAATGGTGGCAACTTAACCGTACAGGTGGATGGATTGAACGTTCTCACCAACGTTACACTTGGTGCAGGTAGTGGACCGATTTGTTTTAACTTTTTTGTAGATCCCGGCGAATCCATCAATTTCTTATACAGTGCTGGTTCATGGGGTTATGAAAATTATTTCGTGGTTTATTCCGGACCGAATGGCACTGGTGATCAAATTCTCTCCACTCCACCCAACTTCCAGCCGCCGGCTTCCACTAATTTACCAAACAGCTGTCCGGACTGGGAGCCAGTGTACAACGGTCCAATAAGCGTCAGCAGTACAGAATTCACTCCGGAAGAGCTTATAACCGACGTCCTACTCGGAGCGTGTGTTGATGCCAGCAACATTACATATACTGGGGCTGCAGGTGCTATAGGGAATTTCTGGAACGGATGTGACATTGGAATGGAAGAGGGAATTCTGTTGACAAGTGGTCAGGTCAATAATGCGGTTGGTCCCAATAATATCGGGTCGCTGGGAACCAATAATCTTTCGCCCGGGTTGCCATTACTTGAAGGACTCGCAGGGGCAGCCACGCTTGACGCGACTTATATAACATTTGACTTTGTTGCTGCAACTTCTCAGGTAACCTTTTCATACGTATTCGGCTCCGAAGAATACCCTGAATTCGTGTGTTCAGGATATAACGATGCTTTTGGATTTTTTGTCAGCGGACCCGGATATGCCAATAACACTAATGTGGCAATAGTCCCCGGGACTGCATTGCCAGTTACAATTGATAACGTCAATGATGGATTATCGGGTTGTGCTCCAAATTATCCGGCTTATTATAGCAACAATACTGGTGGGCAATGTGTTCAATATGATGGGTTTACAACCCCTCTTGAAGCTACCATTACGACTACACCGTGTGCAACTTATTCCATTACGATAGCAATTGCGGACGCTGGAGATGGCATCTATGATTCCGGTGTTTTCCTCCAGGCAGAAAGCTTTTCTGCCGGAGAAGAAATTGAACTGGCTTCGGCCACCAGTAGCGATACCCAGGATGCCTACGAGGGTTGCGATGATGGATATTTTATGTTCATCAATACAGGCGCGCCGTTCACAGAACCCTATACTATAGATTTCGACATTTCCGGCACCGCCACACCAGGAGTGGATTACACCGACATTCCCACGTCAATTACTTTCCAGCCCGGTGAGGACACAGTAGTTGTCGTTATCGAAGCCATTTTAGATCTGTTGCCCGAAGGATCGGAATCGGTAATTCTGACTTTGCTGAACAATTGTAGCTGCGAACCCGAAGAAGCCATTCTCTACATCATCGACAATGAAATACTGGAAGCTGAAATCAGTCCTGATCAGGAAATATGTGAAGGACAAAGTGCCACCCTTAGTGCAAATGCCTGGGGTAGCAATTCGGTACCTTACAATTACGAATGGAACACAGGTCAGACGGGACCGACCATCACCGTGAGTCCATCTGTTACGACCACCTACACAATGTCCGTGGATGATGGATGCGCCGGTCAGGAAATTGACCTTGCGGTTACTGTTACGGTAGTCGACGAGTTTCAGGAAGAAGAAGATGGTGTTATTTGTCCTGGAGAAACTTACTCACTTCCCGACGGCGTGGTGGTTTCTTCGGCTGGAGTGTATACCAGTGAACTTATTTCCAGTGCCGGCTGCGATAGTACGATTACAACCACGATTCTTGAACTCCCGGAATTTGAGGAAATCATCAATGCAGAAATTTGCGAAGGAGATTCCTATACCCTTCCAGATGGCTCGGAAACCTCCGTCGGTGGAATTTTTGATCAGGTTTTTACTGCTGCATCAGGCTGCGATTCAACCATAACGACCAACCTCATCATTCTTCCTGTTTTAACAGAACAGCAAACATTCGAAATATGCGAAGGAGAATCCGTTCTGTTGCCCGATGGGATAGAAATCAGTACAGGCGGGTCGTTTGAAACAATTCTCAGTTCAGTAGTCACTGGTTGTGATAGTATAATTACTACCACCGTAATTGTAAATCTTCCGGTTGAAACACTTATTGATACAGAAATCTGCGATGGGGAATCGGTCACGCTGCCCGACGGAACCACGGTCAACGTTTCTGGCAGCTACGATGTGACTTTGCCATCCGTGGTCACCGGCTGCGACAGCACGATTACGACGAACGTTACCGTCAATCCATTGCTGACTTCGTCGCAAGACTTTACGATCTGCGATGGAGAATCGGTCACGCTGCCCGATGGAACGGAGGTCAACGTTTTTGGCAGCTACGACGTAACTTTGCCATCCGTCGTTACTGGTTGCGACAGCACAATTACAACCAATGTTATCGTTAATTCAATGCTGACTTCATCACAGGATTTCACGATTTGTGATGGAGAATCGGTCACGTTGCCTGATGGATCGACAGTCACTACTTCCGGTAGTTACGACGTGACTTTGCAGTCTGTCGTCTCCGGTTGCGACAGCACAATTACCACGAACGTCACCGTCAATCCACTGCTGACCTCGACCCAAGACTTTATAATCTGCGAAGGGGAATCGGTTACGTTGCCTGATGGTTCGACAGTCACTACTTCCGGCAGCTACGATGTGACTTTGCAGTCTGCCGTCACCGGTTGCGACAGCACGATTACGACCAACGTCACCGTCAACCCGCTACTGACTTCGACGCAGGATTTTACAATTTGTGATGGAGAATCGGTCACGCTACCCGATGGAACCACAGTCAACACTTCTGGCAGCTACGATGTGACTTTACAATCTGTCGTCACCGGTTGCGACAGTACGATTACGACCAACGTTACCGTTAATCCATTGCTGACTTCGTCGCAAGACTTTACGATCTGCGATGGAGAATCGGTCACATTACCTGATGGAACGGAAGTCAACACTTCCGGTAGCTACGATGTGACTTTGCAGTCCGTCGTCACCGGTTGCGACAGCACAATTACCAC
>CAZJLZ010000105.1:0-2948 GCA_964546775.1 uncultured Cryomorphaceae bacterium
CAACTGCGAGAATAAGCCGTCTGATGAATTTCAAAGTCTGGAAGATTCCTGTGATACTACAAAATTCATTTCCGGTGTTTATGTCCGTTCAAGTACAACCGCATACCCTTGACCAACACCGATACAAAGTGTGCAAAGCGCGTATTGTTTATTGGTCAACTGAAGTTCAATGGCGGCTGTTTGAAGCAACCTTGCACCGGTCATTCCGAGCGGATGTCCCAAAGCGATGGCACCTCCGTTGGGATTGATTCGAGGGTCATTGTCGTCCAAACCGAGGGCTCTGGTACAGGCAAGCGCCTGTGCAGCGAAAGCTTCGTTGAGTTCTATCACATCCATTTGATCCAAAGAAAGTCCAGCCCGTTTCAATGCCTTTTTACTCGCTTCAACGGGACCGATGCCCATAATCCGCGGTTCTACACCAATAACTCCCGAAGAAACGATGCGCGCCATCGGCTTCAACTGGTGGTTTTTTATTCCGTCTTCCGAAGCGAGCAAAAGTGCCGCAGCCCCGTCATTCAATCCCGAAGCATTTCCGGCCGTAACGCTCCCGCCTTCGCGCCGGAATGCAGGTCGTAACTTGGCCAATACTTCGGTTGTAGAAGCCGGTTTAATAAACTCATCCTGATCGAATACGATCGGATCCTTTTTACGCTGCGGAATTTCAACGGCGGCGATCTCACGCGCCAAACGTCCGTTCTCTCTGGCCATCGCGGCTTTTTTCTGCGACCAAGCAGCAAAGGCATCCTGGTCTTTTCGGCTGATCTTGTATTGATCTACCAGATTCTCTGCCGTTTCTCCCATGCCGTCGGTGCCGTACAATTCTTTCATTTTCGGATTCACGAAACGCCACCCGAAACTGGAGTCGAACATTTCAGAATCTCTTCCGAATGGTTGAGATGCTTTGGAAATTACCCATGGTCCGCGCGTCATATGTTCCATTCCTCCCGCAACATATATTTCTCCATTACCAACGGCTATACTGTTGGCGGCGTTGATCGCGGCAGCCATTCCCGACGAGCACAATCGATTGACGGTTTCACCGGGCACGCTCCACGGTAATCCCGCAAGGAGTAGAGCCATCCGTGCTACATTCCGGTTGTCCTCTCCGGCCTGATTTGCGCAACCCAGAATCACATCTTCAATGGCCGCCGGGTCGAGATCTGGATTTCTGGTCATCAATTCACGGATCGGATGGGCCGCCAGATCGTCTGCCCGAACCGGAGCCAAAGTGCCACCGAAGTTTCCAATAGGTGTTCGGATTGAGTCAATGATGTATGCGTTTTTCATCTGAGGTCTTAATTTATTTCAGCTCCCATTCTGAGCTTTTGCGGTACACGGTTCCTTTAAACAATGCCACCAGTTCATTTTTCTGATTCAATATCCTGATCTGATAATGGCCTATTTTTCGGCTCAGACTGATTTCTTCGACGGTCGTGCTGAGAACATCTCCGCTTTTCACAGGCTGCAAATGCGCAATAGACGTATCAATCGAAAGCGCATGTTGCCCGTGGGCATTTGAGGCAAACGCAAGGGCACTGTCAGCCAGGGAATAGGTAATTCCTCCATGCGCAATGCCAAAACCGTTGAGCATTTCGTCGCGAACTGTCATGCGAAGATTTGAAACTCCCGGACCGTCGTCCAATCGCTCAATTCCGAGCCATTGGCTGAACGAGTCGTTGTTGAACATTTGATCGACGATACTACTGGTTTTGCTCATTCGTAGAAAGTTCGGTTTTCACGAGCCATTTTGCGAAGCAGGGGTGAAGGACGATAACGATCTTCAGCATACTCGCCGTAAAACGATTCCAGCCGGTCAAAAACATTTTTCACTCCGATTTCATCGGCCCATTTCAATAGGCCTTTCGGGTAATTAACCCCTTTGGTCATGGCCAGATCGATATCTTCCCTGCTGGCGATATTCCAGAACAGGGCGTCTGCTGCTTCGTTGATCAACATGGCTACAATTCTGTCGACGATAATTTGCCCCAATCCTTCTTTTTGAGTGGGTTCCGGGTTGACGGCACCATCGCTATAATCGTAGTAACCCCTGCCGGATTTGCGACCGAGGCGTCGGGCTTCAACGGTTCTTTTTTGAGTGAATGAGGGACGATAGCGAGGATCATAGAAAAATGCCTGAAATACCGTTTCGGTAACCGTGTAATTCACGTCGTTTCCGATATAGTCCATCAATTCAAAAGGACCCATTCTAAATCCTCCAATTTCTTTCATCGCCCAGTCAATGGTCGGGATGTCCGCAATCCCTTCTTCCAGGATTCGGATGGCTTCTCCGTAAAATGGTCGGGCCACGCGATTGACTATAAACCCAGGAGTGTCTTTGGCTACGACCACCAGTTTTTGCCAGGATTTGATCAGTTGCTGAACTTCCGATGAAACATTTTCGGAGGTCTGGATGGCGGGAATAATCTCAACCAGCGGCATCAAGGCGGCGGGATTGAAGAAGTGGATACCAATAACGCGCTCCGGACGATCGCAAATTCCTGCGAGAGAAGCAATCGACAAGGAAGAAGTATTGGATGCCAGTACGCATTCTTCTGAAACGAATGTTTCTATTTGAGAGAAAACCTGTTGTTTGATCTCAAAATCTTCTACGATTGCTTCTATGATCAGTTCACTATCTTCCATCTCGGCTAATGTATTTACCGGTTCTATTCGCTGGAGAATTTTGTCAGCGTCGGGTTTTGAAATTTTTCCTTTGTGAACAAGCTTTTCGAAGAGTGATTCCAATTGTGAAACGGCGTGATGCAATCCGGCAGAATTGTTATCGTACAGCAACACGTTGTGTCCGGCGGTTGCGGCTACCTGAGCGATACCCCGTCCCATGGTGCCTGCGCCGATGATTCCAATCTGGTTAAAGTTTTTCATGGGTTATTTTCCTGTGAAGTTGGGTTTGCGTTTTTCCAGAAATGCATTCACACCTTCTGTATAAT
>CAZJLZ010000106.1:0-6189 GCA_964546775.1 uncultured Cryomorphaceae bacterium
CGTTGGGAATTTTCTCCAGATTGAGAACTACGATATCTTTTCCTTTAATTTCCTGTAATCCGTGAACGATGGTGTCTACCAATCTTTCCACTTCATTTTTTTTCTCAGAAATACCCGTCATTCAGTAGTTTTATTGAACCAGCAAAGGTAATCAATTTGGCTCGTTTTATACTTTACTTTGTGCCTGCAAATCAAACCGAAGAACATTGGCTTTAGAATCTTCCATCATCGTTTTGGACACGGTTGACTCAACGAACAATTATGCTGCCAATCTGCTCAAAGAGTCGGATGTGGCGGAGGGTACTGTCGTAATGGCACAGTTTCAGACCGAAGGACGCGGGCAAAGGGGTAGTAAATGGCAGTCGGCTCGTGGGGAAAATCTGCTCATGAGTGTGGTGCTGAAACCGAAACGAATGGAAGCGTCAGGACAGTTTGCAATCAGCCAGATGATCTGTCTCTCAATAGTTTCGTGCCTGCAACAAACCTGGAATCTTCCGGCAGCGATCAAATGGCCGAATGACATTCTTGTCGGGGGACAAAAGATCGCGGGAGTGTTGATCGAAAATGCGGTGCGCGGAAATACGATCGAAAGCAGTATAGCGGGTATTGGAATGAACGTCAACCAGGTTTCTTTTTCGGATGACGTGCAGGCTACTTCTTTGCATAAACTAACGGGCAATAAATCCGAGCCCGAAACCATACTCCGGGAATTGTTACCGTTCATCGGTCAATTTTATGGGTTGATACTGAACTCCAGGGAACTCGAAAAGAGATATTTGGAAAACCTGTACGGGTTCAACGAAAACCTTTGGTACAAAATGAATGGAGATGAATTCCCAGCCCACATTACAGGATTGGGTCCGCACGGAGAGCTGCAACTTCAGAAAGCCACCGGAGAAAAAATAGAATGCGGATTTAAGGAAATCGAATTACTCGGGAAAAGTAGCTGACAACCGATCGGCAATGTAATCGAACAAATTCCGTAACGGCTTTTCTACCATCATTTTCAGAAAAGGATTGATATCGGCGTCAATCACTTGGTACGCTTCGCATTTGTTGTCACCCAGCGGTTTGATGTGGACGTTGATGGTAAATGGAAAAGGAGCGCTTTCGTCCGATACAAGCTGAAGATACTGCGGAGCATCTTCGCTCTTCTTTTTAAATCCGATTTCCGAAACATTCTTGATTTTGAAACGGCAACTGTTTTCATCGGATCGCCAGTTTTCTATTCGGTCGGGTGGCAAGAGATCTTCGAAATGGTTCAGGTCGCTGACATAAGCGAAAACTTCTGATGCGGATGCGCCTACGGTTACTTTCTTGCTTTCAATTTTGGTCATTGGGCGTGTTCGTTTTGGCCCCATTCAGCGGGATTCTGTCGCCAATCACGCAAAGATTCCAGATCGTCAACAGAAATATAACCGGAATCGAGTGCCTGCGTAATGAGCGTGTTGTAATCTGTCAGGGTGATGAGCGGACAATTGGCCGATTTGAATTGTTTGACCGCCACATCAAAACCGTAGGTAAAAATGGCTGCCATCCCCTTGATTTCACAACCCACTTCCCGAAGTGCATGAACTGCGCCCAGGCTGCTGTTGCCGGTGGAAACCAGATCTTCTATCACCACAACTGATTGACCCTGTTCCACGACACCCTCGATGCGGTTCTGCATACCGTGCGTTTTGTTTTCCGCTCTTACGTAAGCAAAGGCTACTCCAAGTTCCTGAGCGATAAGTACGCCCTGTGCAATTCCTGCCGTGGCTACTCCTACAATTACGTCGGGTTTTCCGTAAGCATCCGAAATTTTTTGAACCAGTTCCTGCCGAATAAACGTGCGGATTTTCGGATACGACAACGTTTTGCGGTTGTCACAATAGATCGGGGATCTCCAGCCCGAAGCCCACTGAAACGGGTCATTCGGCTGTAGTTTTATCGCCTTGATTTGCAACAGGAATTCGGCTACTTTTAGCGAAGAATCATCCCTTTTATTCATGCAGCAAATGTATAAAGTTTTCATTAACGACTCTCCACTTTTTATCCACAGTGAAGAAGGCTATAAGATACATAATGTCAATGATTTTAAGAAATTAAATCCAGGGGAAATGACTCCCGCCTCCCTGTATCAAATCACCGGCCAGAATTCAGTAAAAGGATTGTTTTTTTGTCCGCAAACGGAACTGGAAAATTACTGGCCGCAATGGAAGAGTCAGTTTATCAATATAGAAGCCGCAGGTGGAGTAGTGGTTCGGCCGGACAAAACTTTTCTCGGAATTTATCGGCTTGGGAAATGGGATCTGCCAAAGGGTAAAGCCGAAACCGGAGAAACACCTGAAATAACGGCAGTGAGAGAAGTTGAAGAAGAATGCGGTATAGAAGACGTGTCGGTGATCGACAAGCTAACCGAGACGTATCATGTTTATCCGTTCAAAGGAGGCTTTGCTCTGAAACGGACGCACTGGTATTTATTGAATTGGAGTGAAAACGGGGAATTCGTTCCACAAAAAGAGGAGGGCATTGAAGCATTGCGCTGGTTTAAACCAGGGGAGCGGGATGAGTTTTACGCTTCAACATATGGTTCTGTTGCCGAGGTGGTACGGGCGGTTTATAGCTGAATTAAGTGGAAATTCGTTTTTCTTTGCGCCTTACATACACTTCGCGGCTTCGCGTGAAACTTTCGAGTGTTAGTTTGATCACTCCCCAACCTTAAACCGCTTTTGCTCCTGCGCCTTTTGCAAAATCGGGTAGAGCTGTTCTACAACGCCATCTGTCGGTGACGGAGCCGGAGACATTGCTAGTTTACCGTCGGGATCGATGAGGTAATAATACGGCAATGAATGCACCCGGTAGCGGTCGATACTTTTGTAACCGCTGTCGTCAAACAGGATGTTCCAGTCGTAATGAGGATGGGCGGCGAGATAGCGTTGAAAATCTTCGCGTGGAGAATCGACCACCACGGTTACAATTTCCACCACATCTCCGTATTCTTTGCGCAGGTCGGGAAGAATGGTTTGCTCGCGTTTGCATTCGCTGCACCACGTGGAAATGAATTCGAGATAGACGTGTTTTCCGTGAAACTGATCCAGCGAAACGCGTTCGTTGTGTTGGTTGAAAAAACTAATTTCCGGAGCGTCAAACCCAACCGCGGTGGCTGTGAGCACATCGATTGCATTTTCCGCGGAATTTCTGACAAAATCGGTAGTACCCGATACTGAAATATACCTCAGGCTGGCAACAATCTGCCTCCGCGAATAGTCGCTGTGAAAGCTTTCCATCAACGCGTGTATCGCAACCAGTTCCCGCAGCGTGTCATTTTTCAACAGGTTGTCTTTCTGCATCAGCCCCAGCAATTCGGCACCCGGCACTTCTTTTTTCAGCGCCGGCTGGATAAGGTCACTGCCATAATTGGCTTCAAAACGTTTGAAATATTGCTGAAAATAACTGCGGACGAAAGCAAAAAAAGTAGGGTGCATGTGCCAGCTTCCGTCGGCCAAATGGCGTTTGTACAAATCATGCCGGGTGTAGGACCGCGTGCTGAATTCGGTGATGGCCAGCGTGTATTTCAGGTGCTGCAAAATGTACTTATCGTCGGAATCTCCAAAACGATTTTCCATCTCCGTTTCAAATTCCAACAGTTTTGGCTGAAAATACCTCGAGCCGACCAGCGAAACATTCGCCATAAGCATGGAATCTACCGCGAAATTGATATCACCGAGGACAACATTGATATCATCTGCAGGTGGATCGGTAAATATCAATTCAGTATAGGTGGTTCCGCTGAAACTACGAACCTGGTCGTCTTGTAATTCCGGAAAAAAAATGTCGTAAGTGGCTGATTTTTGCACCACGAGGTATCCGGAAACGTGATTGATGGAAATTCGGATCGGTTGTGTTTCCGGCAGATCGAGTTCCAGACGAAAGACTCCTTCTGCATCCGTTTCGGTTTCCTGAAGCAATTCCTGTTTCTGGCTCAGCGGATCCGCTTCAGCATACACCAACACCTGCATTCCTGCATAATCAGGTGCTTTTCCGTTGATGACCGTCGTTTGAGCGACGCCTGCCACCGCCCAGATCATCATTCCGATCAGGAATGTAAATCTAAAATTCGCCATTGATGTCGATTGCATTCGGTAAAAATTTACTGACGTCGCCGTCGTTCCGAATGATGTCACGCACAATTGTGCTACTTATTGCCGAATACTCGGGAGAAGTCATTAAAAAAATCGTGTCCACAGCGTTTGCCATGTCGCGGTTCATTTGGGCAATTCCTTTTTCGAACTGAAAATCAGCAGAGTTCCGAAGCCCTCTCAGAATAAAACCCGCTTGTTTTTCAATACAGAACCGAACCGTGAGTCCTTCGTAAGATTCGACCTTTACTTTCGGCTCAAAGTTAAACGTGGCTTTGATCCAGGCCATCCGCGTTTCAAGCGGAAACAGCGTTTTTTTACTGGAGTTAACGCCTACGGCCACAATGATCTGGTCAAAAAGTGGCAAAGCCCGTTTCACGATGTTCTCGTGGCCTTTGGTAATGGGGTCGAACGATCCCGGAAAGACTGCAATCCTTGTCATAGCTTGCTTATTCGTGAGTAAAGAAACTAAAATGTACCGCTCCGTACACCCGGTGTGACTCAAATTGCGGATGACGGCTGAAGTCAATATTTTCGGGGTGTTCTACAACAAGCCAGCCATCTTTCGCGAGCCATCCGGATTCCAGAACGAATTTAGGAATATCTTCATGATGGTCGATGTGGTAGGGTGGATCGGCGAAGATAAAATCGTAGGTGCCGCGGTGTTTTTTGATCCACTTGAAGACATCTACGCGCAGTGTTTTAATCGGCAGATCCAGTAGTTCCGCCTGTTGTTTTATAAAGGAAAGCAGTCGTGGGTTCTTGTCCACCGCAGTTACCGATTGTGCCCCGTGCGACGCGAGTTCAAAGCTGATGGCGCCCGTTCCGCAAAACAAATCCAGCGCTGTGATTTCCGATAAATCCATTCGGTTTTTGAGCAGGTTCATAAGGCTCTCCCGCGCAAAATCAGTGGTGGGCCGAACGCCCGGCTGAACCGGTGGTTGCAGCCGACGGCCTTTGTGTTTACCGCCTATGATACGCACAACACCTGGTGAAATAGCGTGAACAAGCGATGCGTATCGGAGGGTTTTTCCGGGTTGAATTTTAAATCAGCGAGTGGACTTTCTTTTAAAAGTTTTACCGGGCCAATGTACTCGCGCAGCATATTCAGTTCTGCCCCGTTTTCTTCGATTTCACCCGCCGCATATGTTGAAGTCTCACCATTTTTTATGTTGAGCTGATCCAGCACATAGAGCACATAATAAGCCACATCCATTTCGGATCCGAACTGAAAGGTATTGGCCAGTTGAAGCTGGTCATTTTGAATAATCAGCAAACGAAAAAATTTATCGGAGAAAAATAAAAAGACCGAATCTTTCCTTGAAACCCGGCTCAGCCTGAGCGCCAGTTCAATCTCAACGGAGGACTCATGCAGATACAGGCACTGGGGAAAAACCTGAGTGATTTTATTGTGCGTCTCCGGAAGGGCATAAACATTTCGGGCTTCCATCAGCGTCAACTCATCCGTGGCGACCGATTGATCGGCATCGGAATCAATATTGAAAGAAAGGTAATGCGATTGGTAATCTTTCCGGTAAATCGCTTCAGGAACGAGTGTGTTGCCGGGTAAATTGAAACTGCACGAAACGGTTTGGGCACTGGACAAAGGTTTGAGTTGCTCTATTGCTTTTAGAAGCGCAGTGTGGTATTCAGCAGGTGTACTGAATGGAATTTCTTCGTGATGTCTGATATGAAATTGCTGGCGATCCTGCAGGGCTGCTGAGATACCGGCATCGTCGATGCGAATGGAAAGATGGCAGTCGCTATAACGTATATCAGCTATGACTCAAAGGGATAAATACTATTCGGTCCAGTTTCCGGTAACCGATACTTTTTCCATATCTCCCACCTGCAACGGCTCACCGTCGAAGGGATCGGGATCTTTTGCTGCGAAAACCGCACTCTTTCTGCCCGAAGCGTCGAGAATATGACCGGCATTGAGGTCGAAAGTTTTGCCTCCGCTGAATGGAACGTAACGCAACGAATCAACGTGAAAAGGATATTGCCGTTGACGCAACGCAGCTTCATTCAAAAATTCAGTTTTTAAAACAGATTCGTACACAGTATC
>CAZJLZ010000107.1:0-2649 GCA_964546775.1 uncultured Cryomorphaceae bacterium
GTCACTTCAATATTGTGCCGTCCGGCGAACGTATTCTTAAAATCGGAAATAATCTCGATCACATCCTGGTCAATGTAGCTCGAAAAACTGGCGTCAATAACGACTTTGCTGTTGTCGGGAATGCGCCAGAGGGTATTTTTAATGGAAGCCTTGTTGAGAAAGGAAACTTCGTTGGAAAGCTCCAACCGGATCACTTCGTCGCGAATCAATTTGGTGTTTTCGATAAAAAACGGGTTGTAATAGTTTCCTCTCAGCAGGAAAAACACACTCAGCGTTGAACCGATCAATACCCCGATGAGCACATCGGTCAGCAAAATCGCAACGATCGTCACCACAAACGGCAGAAACTGATTCCAGCCTTTTTTGTAGAGATTCCTGAAAACAGCTACCGACGCCAGCTTGTATCCTATCACCAATAAAATTGCTGCGAGCGTTGCCAAAGGAATGAGATTCATGACTGAGCTCAAAAACAGAACGCTCACCAGGAGCAAAACTCCGTGCAGGATGGTCGACAATTTGGTGTGGGCCCCGGCAGAAATATTAACCGTACTGCGCACAATTACCGATGTGATCGCTATTCCTCCGATCAATCCGGCGAGGGTGTTACCTATCCCCTGGGCCAACAATTCACGATTGGGTGGAGTTCGGCGTTTTTGCGGGTCGATGTTGTCCGCAGCTTCTACGTTGAGCAACGAGGATAAAGATGCGATAACCGCAATGGTCAGCCCGGTCAACCACACTCTGTAATCCGTTATCGCACTAAAATCAGGAAAGGTGATAAAAGACGAGAAATCATCGATTTCAGGAATGTTCACAAGATGCTCACCATCCAGGTGAAGCGCCGGAACAAATAGGCCGAATAAAATATTGAGGAAAACGCCGAAAATCACGACGACAAGCGCAGGAGGCATCAGTTTGAAATTCCTGAGTGGTGTATACTCCCAAAAAATCATGATGGACATCGACAAGGTCGTAAGCACAATAGATCCCAGTGTGAACGAGCTAAAAAAGGCCAATACGGTTACTTTTGCGTTGTCCCAGAAATTCCGGTTGATGTCGAGAAATATCTTGTCGTCAAGGTCTAGACCTACAGCATAAGGAAGTTGCGACATTATGAGAATGATGCCGATGGCCGCGAGCAATCCCTTGATGATACTCGTGGGCATATATTCGGCAATCAATCCGGCTTTGACAACACCAAGCAATATTTGAATCAATCCGGCAATCACCAATGCGACCAGGAATATATCAAAGCTACCCAGTTCACTGATGGCCAGAAAAACCACTGCCGAAACACTGGCCGCCGGACCGCTGACACTGGTACTCGACTGGCTGATGAATCCGATGACCAGTCCGCCGATGACACCCGAAATCAAGCCTGAAATCAACGGAGCTCCACTGGCAAGAGCAATGCCCAGACACAATGGCAATGCAACCAGAAAGACAACGACTCCCGCGGGAATATCTTTTCCCAGACTGGAAAACATGGGTTTGTGCGCGTCTTCGAATTGCGCCCGGTCTACGAGTCCTTTAAAGCTGGGGAGTTTGTTTAATTGCATAGTGAGCTTTTAGCGGCTCCTGATTCGGCATTGCCATGAAATTATTCCATCTCCAGCGCACGCTGTTCGCGCTGCATTTCGTTTTCCCGGGAAAATTCCCGCTCCTTGAAAAGTTTGAAACGCGAAGGCTGCACCTTCCTCGGCCACGCGTTGTTGCTGAGGTCGGTGTCGGCTGTTTCCAGGTGCGGATCGAGGACAATTGAAACCGCTTCTTTTTGTGTGATAAATACCTTGGTCACCGATTCGTGATTCTTGCGCCATATTTCAGCCGGAATCCTTTGTATCTCTTTCGTACCATCTGCAAACTCGAATTCAACGACCAACGGCATTACGAGGCCACCGATATTCTTAAACGTAACTTCATAAAACTGCTGTCCCGACGAAATTCTTTCGAGTTCTTCGGGAGTCAGCGAAGATGCATAGCGTTCGTACGCTACCTCGTCGAGCTTGTTGTACTTAAATTGATCTCGGTTGTAGTAGAAATCCTGCAGCACGGAATCGCGTTCTGCAAATGTTTCGGGAATCGAAGTCCGGTTGCGGATGGTGCTCATATCTTCTGGCTCTCCGGCTTTTTGTTCACGCTGCAATACCTTCTCTATTTCAGGGTTGCGCGAATCGATCTGAAACCAACGCACGTTTTCGATCCTCATGTCTACGTGATCTGTAGTGTAAAACCATCCGCGCCAGAACCAGTCAAGGTCAACGGCAGAAGCATCTTCCATGGTCCGGAAAAAATCGGCTGGTGTAGGGTGCTTGAACTTCCAGCGGTTGGCGTATTCCTTGAATGCGAAATCGAACAATTCGCGGCCCATCACTGTTTCGCGGAGAATGTTCAGCGCGGCAGTCGGTTTGGCGTAGGCGTTGTTTCCCAACTGGTAAACGCTTTCTGAATTGGTCATGATGGGTGAAATCGTCGATTTATCGCCTCCCATGTATTCGGCTATGGATTGAGGTGATCCGCGACGGACAGGAAAATTCCGGTCGAATTCGCGCTCGGTCAGGTACTGAAGGAAAGTATTCAGACCTTCGTCCATCCAGGTCCACTGGCGTTCGTCGGAATTGACGATCATCGGAAACCAGTTGTGGCCGA
>CAZJLZ010000108.1:0-3951 GCA_964546775.1 uncultured Cryomorphaceae bacterium
GGAATATGTTATTGGTTGGTAACGACGGTCGGTGCCATCGGGGCAGCTCAGGCTTCTTTTATTTCTTTCTTGTTTATGTTTCTGGTGGTTCTGTTATATGCCAATAAATTACATCCTTTGCCATGGTTTAATTTTAAAGCCATTTTGAATCGATAATTCCAACATTAATGACCGTAGCCATCTATGTCTGATCTAACCATTCCGGAAACCGGGGTAAGTATTATCGTATTTACCTACAATAGCAATAAGCTCATTAATCGCACTTTGGATGCTGTTCTGAATATGCCTGTCTCTTCTTTTCCATCTGAAATCATTGTGGTCGATAACAACTCGTCAGACAATACCATTGAAATAGCCGAAGATATATTGCAGCCATCGGGTAGATCGTTCTCAATTGTACAGCAGCCCAATCCTGGATTATTTCATTCAAGAGTGGCGGGAATCGGAGCAGCAAGGTTCAGCTATTTCATTTTCGTGGACGACGATAATTTATTGAAAGGCGATTGGATTTCCGCGTTGTGTGGATTGTTTGAAGAACGTCCAAACATCGGACTAATAGGCGGCGTAAACAAAGCTATTTTGGAAGGAGATCAACCGGAGTGGTGGGAGTCGCAGAAACACGCGTACGCAGTGGGTCGGGCTACGAAAGAAACCGGGGTCGTGAACGACGCTTTTGGAAGTGTTTGGGGTGCCGGAATGTGTGGACGAACGGCCTTGGTGCGAAGGCTGTACGAGGAGGCCAAATTCTGGTTAATCGGTCGTAAAGAAAATCAACTTCTTGCCGGAGAAGATTCCGAATTGTCTTATTGGGTGCGAATGCTCGGATATCAGACTTATCAGTCGGAACTCGAGTTGTTTCATGTCATCGCCGGCAAAAAACTCACTGATGATTATTTGCTAAGGCTACACAAGGGCTTCCGATTATCAGATCAATATCTTCAGCAGTACCGAATTGCAATTACCGGTGCTTCATGGTTTTCGAATAATATGCAATACGGAATATGGTTGAAAATGAAATGGTTGCTTTTTTCATTCCGAATCCTGTCAGCAAAATCAATAGAGGAGAAGATGGATTTGCGGACCAAACGTCCCGATTTTTCAGAAATCCTCCATTATTGGTCCAATTTCACCCACTGGAAAAATATGTACCGTACCATAAGGCGAATAAAGAATGGTTTAAATAGTAATCATTTCTCAAAATGAGTACCCCGGTTTCCATATCGGTGGTGACCATTGTTTATAACGGAGCCGCATATATCGAAAGGGCAATAAATACGGTGCTCTCACAGAATTACGCGAATCTTGAATACATTGTAATCGATGGTGGATCCACGGATGGAACATTGGAAATTCTGAAGAGATACCATAACCGGATCGATAAAATTATTAGCGAACCGGATGCCGGAATCAGCGATGCTTTCAATAAAGGAATTGATTTGGCAACCGGTGAAGTAATTGGGATTCTGAATGCTGATGATCAATATTTTCCGGAAACACTTCGCTCCCTCGCGGCGGTTTATTCAACTGAAGGAGTGTATTATGGAAATATGCAGTTGTTATCGAATAGCCAGCCTGGCAAAACCTATATTCCGGATCATCATTTACTCGAAAAGGATATGACCTTGTGCCATCCTGCTTGTTTTATATCTGCGGGATGCTATAAAAAATACGGTGTGTATAACACAGGTTATCATTTGGCGATGGATTATGAAGTGCTGCTTCGGTTTAAAACAAGCGGTGTTTCGTTTTATCACATCAACAGAAATTTCGCACTGATGTCCGATGACGGTGTATCGAACATCAACTGGCGCGCAGCATTTGAAGAAGTCCAACGGGCAAGAAGTCAATACCTCCAACTCGGAGTGCGAGATAGCATTGAGGTTGGATTTGCGCGCTGGAGAAAAAGTTTAGGTAGAAAGCTGGAAAGGACCCCTTTAAAACCTGCAGTAGCTGCATATCAACGATGGTTTTCACTTGTTAGAAACAAATGAGTCAACCAGTAGCAAATATGGTCAGTATTGTATCTGCGAATTTTAATAATGCTGCCTACCTGCCGGGCTTTTTTAATAGTATAATTCAGAGCGATACATGGCCACGAGAGGTGATTATTGTTGACGACGGATCTACCGACGAGTCGGTTCGAATCATTCGTGATTTTGCATCAAAGTTTTCATGGATAAAACCGGTATTGCTCGACCAGAATGTTGGGGTAGCACATGCTACGAACCGAGGTCTGGATGCAGCGACCGGACAATATATTCTCAGGATCGATCCGGACGATATGCTTATGCCCATGAGAATATCCCGACAGTCCGGATATTTGGACAATCACCCGGACGTAGATGTTCTCGGAGGAAATTGCTGGTATATAGATGCGCACTCACAAAAAAAAATATTCAGGTCGAATTTTCCAGATGATTACAAGACCATAGCCACCTTGTTTAAAAGCGGAGAAAACGGTGTTTTGAACGGAACGACTATGGTTCGCAAGCAATGGTTCGATAGGTTCAAGTATCGTCAGGAAATGGTGTGGGCAGAAGATTACGATGTTTTTGCCAGAATGCTCAGTGCCGGAGCAGTGATGGCTGGAGACAATGATCCACATACTTTGGTAAGGATACATCGGGCATCGGCAACTTCGAATTTGCAATGGGATACAATAGAAAAAGCATACTTGCTAAGCCGGGAATTGTTTGATAATAAAAGATCTTTGAGAAGCGTGCAACGAAATTTTTTACACCTTCACCACTATAGAAAATATTTGCTGAATAGTAATGCTATCATCCGTGTTTATCACCTAATAATGGCCGGAATATATAGACCAGACAAAGTTCTGAAAAGACTTCATCGAAAATGAAAATCGGTATTCTCGGCACAAGGGGCATTCCCAATAATTATGGCGGCTTTGAACAGTTTGCGGAATTTCTTTCGGTGGGATTGGTCACGCGCGGACATCAGGTCGTGGTGTACAATAGCAGTTCGCATTCCTTTCAGGAGAAAAAGTACAAGGGAGTTGAGATCGTTCATTGTTTTGACCCCGAGTCAAAAATCGGTACGATAGGACAGTTTATTTATGATCTCAATTGTATTCGCGATTCCCGGAGCCGTTCGTTTGATGTGATGCTTCAACTTGGATACACGAGTAGTTCAGTTTGGGGATTATTTCTGCCTGATGAATCGGTCGTCATTACCAATATGGACGGCCTGGAATGGAAACGAAGCAAATACAACAGGTGGGTTAAAAAGTTTCTTCATTATGCCGAGGCATGGGCGGTGAAAACCAGTGATGGTCTTATAGCCGATTCGCCTGCAATTCAGTCGTACCTCTGGGAAAAATTCAGCAAACCTTCGGAATATATCGCTTACGGCTCAACTGTTTTTGACCAGGCTGAAGAGCATGAACTCGTTCCATTCGAATTGATTCCTTTCGGGTATTTTTTGTTGATTGCGCGGATGGAGCCGGAGAACAGTATCGAAACAATACTGGAAGGTTATCAGCAATCCGGTGAAGATCGACCATTTTTGGTCGTTGGAAAGACGAATACTCCATATGGAAAAAAAATAGTGAAGAAATTCGCTGAAAACTCCAATATCCGGTTTATGGGTGGAATTTACGACGCAGCCGCCTTGAATAACCTCCGTTATTATTCCCGGCTGTACTTTCATGGTCATACCGTAGGTGGCACGAATCCATCACTGCTCGAAGCCATGGGTGCCGGTGCGGTTATTGCGGCTCACAATAATCCGTTCAACCGGGCTGTATTGGAGTCGGAGGGCTCGTATTTTGATTCGGTCGGAAGGGTGACAGAACTGATCAGAAATTTCGGAGATCGGACTTTGTATTCAGGAATGATTGAATCAAACCGACAGAAGATCAAATCGGATTACAACTGGGATCAAATTATTGATCAATACGAAAAGGTATTTATTTCGCATCATAATCGAATTCGT
>CAZJLZ010000109.1:0-3814 GCA_964546775.1 uncultured Cryomorphaceae bacterium
GCTCTTGAATTTATGGAACGCGATGCAATCGATTGGGCAGTGCGGTTCGTAGGTGAAACAACTGTGAAAATAGAGGAACATCATCAAGCTCACTTATTAATTGAAGTAGACGGCAATGATCGGGATGTATTGGCTACCGAATGTGAAAAAATCAGTCAGGTAGTAGAATTGTTTGGAGCAGACGAGGTTTTGTTTGCCGACAATGAAGTTCAAAAGGATGCCCTTTGGAAATTGCGACGTAGAGTGAGCGAAGCGGTCAAAGCCAATTCAGTATACAAGGAAGAAGATACGGTAGTACCGAGATTTGAACTACCTCAATTGTTAACAGGAGTAAAAAGTATAGGCCGGAAATATGGTTTCCAATCGGTTTGTTACGGGCACGCAGGAGATGGAAATTTACACGTTAACATCATTAAAGGCGATCTTTCTGAAGAAGATTGGAACCACAATCTGACTCTGGGAGTACGCGAAATTTTTGAGTTGACCAAAAATCTGGGTGGAACAATATCCGGAGAACATGGAATCGGTTTCGTTCAACGACCTTATCTCGACGTGGTATTTTCGCCCATTCACCTGAAATTATTCAATAACATCAAAAAAGTTTTCGACCCCCAGGGAATTATGAATCCCGGAAAAGCGATATAGGGCTTTGAATGTGACAGACGTTTTAAATAGGTTTCCGAATTGCGCTTAAACGCCGACGAAATACATACTCAATTCTGTTTAACGTTAATTAGGGACTTCTTTTAGTTGAAAAATATAAAATTAAGTGGTTGATAGATTATGACTTACGATTTTTAATGTGAGATTTGTGTAAATTTTTAAAAAAGTTTGCAATACCGGTTCTTCATTCCTACCTTTGGTACGCGTTAACTTGTAAGGCCGACTACAGTTTCTGTAGTCTTTTAATCGAAAACGCAGCCTTGCGTTTGGCCAAGCGAAGTTTTTCTGTTTCATAGCTCTGAAAACCCTCTCTGAGGGTTTTCGGATTTTAGGGCCGTACCTTCCTTCCTGGATTCACGAAAAAGCATAATTTATTAACATAAAAAAAGGACGGAGTTTCATTTCCGTCCTCTGCGTCAACTTATATTTTATTTTCTGTCAGCCCTGAAGACCGATCTTAATTAAATTGGGTCATGATGCGCTGTATACAATCAACGGCCCATCACGGGAAAATAAGGGGTTGTTAACCAGTTATACCTTCGAAGTAGCCTTGTGGCTGGTTGCGCCAGGCGAAGACATTTCGTTAACAATTTCTGAACGCTCCGATTTGGAGTTGGACTTGTTTCCAGCTTCACGCTTGAAATTGTCCAGTTTTTCGTGAACGATACCTGAAAGATGGTTGAATTTGCTTTCCATTTCGTCGGAAAGCTCTCTTCCTTTTTTCGAAATTTTCTTTCTGGTTTCTTCCCCTTTGTCCGGAGCATATAATATTCCAATGGCGGCACCAACTACAGCTCCTGCCAATATTCCTAAAATTGATTTACCTGCACTCATGATTTTCTGTTTTTAAAAATTAGTGATTAAAATTTCTGTTGTTGCTTTTAAACTCTCCTGCCCTGAATTACTCTAAGTAGCACTGCTATTAGCGCAATTACCAACAAGACGTGGATAATACCTCCCGATTGAAAACCCAGGTATCCTATAGCCCAGGCAATGATCAGAATTACGGCGATGATGTAAAGTAAATTTCCCATAGTTTTAAGAGTTAAGTGAGTTTATAGTTGAGGATTGATATGCTTGTTGGAGACCTGGACACCATTTTTAGCGTACTCACCCGAAAGTATTCTACGCGTCAGTGGTTTTTTTGAAGTCCTGTTGTTCTGGGATTCTGGTACATTTGGCAACATCACTGTAAAGGTGGTTCCCTTTCCTTTTCCCCGACTTTTAAGTGTGACTTTTCCTTCGTGTTCCCGGGCGATCTCATTTACAACCCATAGGCCCAGACCAGCTATATTATCACCTTCTCCGGATTTTGAACTGAAGGTATCAAATCTTGTAAATGCGTTGTTGATATCACTACGCGACATTCCTACACCTTCGTCGCGAACTTCCAGAATTATAAAGTCCTTGCTTTTCACCAGAATGACGTCAATAATTTGTCCGTCCAATGAATATTTAATGGCATTGCTAAGCAAATTATCCAGAAGTTTGATGATATTTTTCTTGCTGCCTGTTAGATGAATGTTGGGTTCGATAAGCATATTGATGGTTATCTGTTTTCTGGCAGCAAGGGGACGGTGGGCCGTGATGGTTTTTCTGGTTACTTCCGAAAAGTTCATTTCTGATTTTTCGGAATTTGCAGCCGATACTATCTGTGAATTGGCATAGAACTGATCGACCGTTTGTAAGCTCTTTTCAGAGGCTTTTATGATCATATTTCCCAATGCTTTTTGCTTCTCGGGATCACCGTTTTCATCACGGATCATTTTTACCAGAACAGGTATGTTACAAACTGCTCCACGAATATCATGAGACATTACATACGCCATTTCTTGTTGTGCCCGAATGATACTTTGAGCGGCTAATTTTACTTCGAGTTGGCCAACGATAATTCCAGCAATCACGTCCAGAATTTCCCAATGTACATTTCCCCACAAGCGGCCATCTCTGTCAAAGGCGTAGAGTGTTCCGAGGTGATCACCGGATTCGGTAACCAATGGCGCAGTGGCGCGAAAATCAAGCTCATCATTATCTGCCAGTGCTTCTTTGATGACATCAGGATGCTTGTGAATCAGGTCCTCAGTAAGATATGCCCTCGACGAAACAGAAACAGATACATTGGATTCGGTCATATCTGACGCTGCGAAATGGTTGGCTCCGTTCAAATTAGCCAAGGTCTTCGTTTTTTGCTTTCCGGTGTGCACCAGTGAAATCAATACAAATGGTACGTTTAGCACTTCGGCAGCCAATCTCGCAATATTATCGAACTCTCCTTCTTGAGGAGCGTTGAGAATGTCGTTTAAACGGGAAGATGCAATGCTGTTTTGGTCTGTCGTGATCATGATTTTCCTTTTTATATGGTGTATGATATATTAAATTTAATTATGGGTCAGGTCTGTCAGAACCGGAATCCCAGCGAAAACTGAAACCATGTATTTCTATATCGAGGTATGGAAGAACTTCCATCGCCATGATTGCTTTGGAAATCCCAGGCTACTCGGGTTCCCAGAACGAAATTCATCATGTTAAAGTCCAGCCCCCCAATGAATCCTAAAGTGTTGCGGCGCAAATTCACATCGTCAAATTCCTGTTCCTGTTCTAAATCGAGCAGGGGAGTATTAAAATTATCACGCTGGCTGAACATAAATGAATAATTTGGTCCTCCCAGAATCGTTAAAAATCCTGCCGGCTTAAATGCGATCAGTAACGGTACATCAATATGATTTGTCGTGCGTGTAAAACTGTAGTGGTGTCCAATGAAACTCCCGGAAGCATAGAAACCTTTCTGGGAAAACAATACTTCCGGATGAAAACCAAGATAAGCGCCAACAGGAATTTGCATAAATACCCCGGCAGCAGCTCCAGCTTTTGGGTCGGCCTCGAAATCCTCTCCATGCGAATCGTATACATTCGAAATATTAACTCCCGCTTTTAGCCCAATCGACAATTTTTCGCGAAACTCTTCATTTAAAATCTGCCCCTGACTAAAGGAAGAAATGCAAAGTGCGACAATTATAAGCGGCAAAACTTTCATATCTGCTGTTGTTCGTGAATGGAAATTGAACTCCTTAAGTTTATTTACTTGTTTTGTGCCTGGTTATTTTGATCATCAGATGTCAATTCGTTGATCTCTTGTTCAAGTTCTTTCATT
>CAZJLZ010000110.1:0-4221 GCA_964546775.1 uncultured Cryomorphaceae bacterium
CAGCTTTATATTTCGGAGATGCCACGCACGAGGCTCATCACCCCGCTTAATTAATCACGGATTTTATAACCCACAATAAACAATTCAAATTATGGAAATTTTAGCAATCTTACTTCAGGTGTCCGAAGCAGCAGGTTTCGCTGGCATTGGTGCTGGTCTGGCCGCAGTTGGTGCCGGTATTGGTATCGGTCGAATCGGTGGCTCAGCTCTCGAAGCAATGGCTCGTCAGCCTGAAGAATCTGCCAACTTAAGAGCAAACATGATTGTGGCCGCTGCACTTGTTGAAGGTGCTGCGTTCTTCGCAATCGTAGTTTGTTTGATGGTTGTATTGTAGGAATTAATCAACGGAAAGTGCGCAGCGGTTGGCTGCGGCTTTCTTTTCTTAAAGTGTGAAACAAAAACTTTTCATATGTTATCAGTAGAAATCGGAACGGTGGCGTGGGCAACAATTGCCTTTGTAATTGTGTTGATTCTGTTAAAGAAAATGGCCTGGAAACCCATTCTCCAGTCTCTGGACGAACGTGAAAAATCGATTCAGGAAGCCCTTTCTTCAGCCGATCGTGCACGCGACGAAATGAAACAATTGCAGGCTCAGAATGAAGATCTGTTGCGCGAAGCACGCATCGAACGCGATAAAATTCTGAAAGAAGCCCGAGATGCCAAAGACAGCATCATCAGCGAAAGTAAGGTAAAAGCCCAGGAAGAAGCCGATAAAATAATGGTTTCGGCCAGAGAAAATATTCAGCACGAAAAAATGGCCGCTATTTCAGACCTGAAAAACCAGGTAGCGCAACTCTCTATTGAAATTGCCGAGAAAATTTTGAAAGAACAACTCAGCAACGATGAGGAGCAAAAGAAACTGGTGAAAAGCCTGATGGACAACGTAAACCTGAACTAATACCATGAAAGAACTCAGGGTGTCCAACCGATATGCAACTTCTCTCCTGAATCTGGGGGTAGAACGCAACGAGTTGGAAAATATTAAGCAGGACATGGACCTTGTCGGAGACACTCTTGCCGAAAACCGTGAGCTATTGCTGATGTTGAAAAGTCCCGTCATTAAACCCGATACCAAGAGCAAAATTCTAAAGAGCATTTTTGCCGGAAAGGTTGGTCAGACTGTGATGGCTTTTCTCGATATCATTGTTCGTAAAGGGCGGGAGCATCTGCTGTTCGAAGTGTACAAAGCAATGCAACGGCAGTACAATACGCTTAAAAACATTACCATAGTTTCGGTTACAACGGCTGTACGGGCAGACGATCAAATGCGTCAGGTTTTACTCAACTTCATTGATGAGAATAAATCCCGTTTCGGAATAACCGGGGAAGTGGAATTCAGTGAAAAGGTCGACCCCGAAATCATCGGTGGATTTATCATTCAGGCGGGTGACCTACAAATAGATCATAGTGTAAAGCGAAAATTCGATGACCTCCGTCTAGAGTTTTCCAAAAATCCATACATAGCAGAAATATAACTCATTAAACGAAGCACAATGGCTGATGTTAAACCAGCAGAAGTATCTGCAATATTAAAAGAACAACTTTCGGGACTAAAAACCGGAGCGGAACTGGAAGAAGTGGGAACAGTGCTCCAGGTAGGAGACGGAATCGCACGTATCTACGGTCTTACTTCTGTTCAACAGGGAGAGTTGATCGACTTTCCGGAGAACCTTCAGGGAATCGCAATGAACCTGGAAGAAGACAACGTAGGGGCTGTATTGCTCGGCCACTCCCGGCACCTCCGCGAAGGTGATACGGTTAAACGTACCGGAAAAATTGCTTCCATTCAGGTTGGCGAAGGCATTGTTGGACGGGTTGTCAATACACTAGGTCACCCGATTGACGGTAAAGGACCCATTGAAGGGGAAACCTTCGAAATGCCCATCGAACGCAAAGCTCCTGGTGTTATTTACCGAAAGCCTGTAGATGAACCGCTTCAAACCGGAATTAAGTCTATCGACGCAATGATTCCTGTTGGTCGCGGACAACGCGAGCTGATTATCGGCGACCGTCAGACCGGTAAATCAACTGTAGCCATTGATACCATCATCAATCAGCGCGAATTTTATGACCGGGGCGAACCTGTTTATTGTATCTATGTTGCCATCGGACAAAAAGGATCGACAGTAGCTCAAATTGTAAAGGTGCTGGAAGATACCGGAGCGATGAAATATACCACAGTTGTTGCCGCAAACGCAGCCGACCCGGCTCCTATGCAATTCTACGCTCCGTTCGCTGGTGCTGCGATTGGTGAATACTTCCGGGATACTGGTCGTCCGGCACTGATCGTTTTCGATGACCTTTCCAAACAAGCGGTAGCATATCGCGAAGTTTCACTTTTGCTTCGCAGGCCTCCGGGTCGTGAGGCATATCCTGGTGATGTTTTCTACCTGCACTCCAGATTGCTGGAACGCGCCGCCAAAATCAACGAGTCGGATGAAATCGCTCAACAAATGAACGATTTACCTCCTTCTTTGGTCGGTAAAGTAAAAGGAAACGGATCACTCACTGCTCTTCCTATTATCGAAACTCAGGCAGGTGACGTTTCTGCTTACATTCCTACCAACGTTATTTCAATTACCGATGGTCAGATTTTCCTCGAAGCAAATTTATTTAATGCCGGTATCCGACCAGCGATCAACGTAGGTATTTCGGTTTCGCGGGTTGGTGGAAACGCACAAATTAAGTCGATGAAAAAAGTAGCGGGTACTCTGAAACTGGATCAGGCTCAGTACCGAGAACTCGAAGCTTTCTCAAAATTCGGTTCCGATCTGGATGCGGCAACAAAAGCTGTTCTCGATAAAGGTTCGAAAAACGTGGAAATTCTGAAACAAAAGCAAAATTCTCCAATGCCGGTAGAAAAGCAAATTGCCATTATCTACTGTGGAACAAACGGTTTATTGAAGAAAGTTCCTTTAGACAAAGTGCGGGAATTTCAGGATAATTTCCTTACTGTTCTCGAGACATCGCACCGGGAGGTTTTGGACACTTTACGTGCGGGAAAGCTCACCGATGAAGTTACCAATACTTTGGAAAAAGTAGCTGCCGACGTAGCTGGACAATACTAAAAAGTGAACCCAAGCTGATTCTAAACAATGGCTAATCTCAAGGAAATACGCAACAGAATTGTTTCGATCAACTCGACGAAACAAATAACCGCTGCCATGAAAATGGTTTCTGCGGCCAAGCTGAAACGTGCTCAGGATGCAGTGATACAAATGCGCCCTTATGCCGAAAAATTGCGAGCCATTCTGCAGAATCTGAGCGTTGGTCTCGACATGGAAGAAAATCCTTATTCTGTTCAACGCGAAGTAAAAACAATTCTGTTGGTACTGGTAAGTTCAAACCGGGGTTTGTGTGGAGGTTTCAACAACCAGATCATTAAGCAATCCAGAGTCCTCGTTGAGCAAAACTCTAGTAAGAATATTCACGTTCTGGCTCTCGGAAAGAAAGCCTATGAGAAGTACAAGAAAGAAGGTACCCTCGCCACGGAAGCATTCGGAATTACACCGTACAGCATTCTGGATGATCTGAATTTTGAGGAAACTGCGGCGATGGCAGAAGCCATTATGGAACAATTTCGAAACGGCCGCTACGACAAAGTGCTGCTCGTTTACAATTCTTTCAAAAATGCAGCCGTTCAATATTGTCTAACCGAACAATTCCTGCCTATTGCTCCTCCGGAAATGGAGGCGGGAGTTGAAGCCGCAGCAATTGATTACATTTTTGAACCGGGTAAAATGGAAATTGTAGAGCAACTCGTACCTCAGACATTGAAAATTCAGTTGTTTAAAGCCCTTCTTGATTCAACCGCTTCGGAGCACGGTGCCCGGATGACCGCTATGCACAAAGCAACGGACAATGCAACTGAGCTATCAAAAGAATTGAAACTCACGTACAACAAAGCACGTCAGGCAGCAATTACTGCTGAAATACTGGAGATTGTTGGTGGGGCAGAAGCGCTGAATAATTGAGTATTTGTAAAACTATTTTATTCATGCCCCGCGGTTTTACCGACGGGGCATTTTTTTTGGTCTGTGCCCGAAGCCATGTAATCTTTACCTTAGTGCAGATTAGACCCTCATTGTGAAAAAACCTGTTGTTGCCATAATTGTCGGTACGCTGTTGATCGGCATAGGTTGGTTTATGTCCTTCCCATTTTTCGGTGATCCGCCGCTGCACAAAGCTGCCGAAATCCTGTCCGATGCATTAAAGGAACGA
>CAZJLZ010000111.1:0-4846 GCA_964546775.1 uncultured Cryomorphaceae bacterium
GCCATTATAGAAGAAGCCATTGCAAAAGCTCGTTCGATTAACTACAAAATGGCGCTACTGGACTGCATTCAGTTTAAAGCCGCTGACAAGATATTCAATGGATCTGCAATTGAAGGGATACCGCTGGCAGAAGAGAGTCTATTACTTGCCAGAGAATGTACTGCCATAAGATGGGAGGCTATTGCGCATGTATTTTTAGGATTTGGATATTTAAGTATAGGCTCATTTGACAAATCGAAAAAGCATTTCAAAGAAGGGCTGAAATGTACCCAAAATCTGAGCGATCAGCTTTTACCCGTTTATTCTGTGCTGGGTCTGAGTCAAATTGCTTTGGTTCTACAGAATTATGAAACAGCGTGTTCTTATTTGGGGACCATCGACGCTGCTTTAAGTAAACCGGGGGCTTCGTTTGTTCCTATCGTCAAAATCATGTACGATGCTACTCTTGAGCAGTTGAAGATGATAAACTTTGAACGCCAGGATCAACTCATGGATGAAGGAAGAAAAATGAAATTTAACGATGCCGTACAGATGGCAATGGATGACTCTGGAAGTGCGGAAAATAAGTATTTCAGCCCAAATCAGGATACGCAATCCGACCCTGTTCCCGCTTTTTGAATGCGTAAAATGAATTAAATTGTTTGTCGGATATTTCGAATTTAATTACTTCCCCTTCCCTCCAACCACCAACACAAACTCGCCTTTTACACCTTTTGCTTCAAAATGTGCCAGCGTTTCGGCAACGGTGCCACGATAGGTTTCTTCGTGCAGTTTGGTAATTTCCCTTGAAACCGACATCGGTCGATCCGGGCCGAAATGTGTTGAGAAATCTCCAAGCGTTTTCAGCAATTTGTGCGGAGATTCGAAGAATACTATTGTTCGGTCTTCAGTAGCCAGCAATTCCAATCTGGTTTTACGCCCTTTTTTCGGGGGTAAAAATCCCTCGTAGCAAAAGCGATCGTTCGGAAGACCGGAGAGCACAACAGCCGGGATAACGGAAGTTGCTCCGGGTAAGCATTCCACGCGCAACCCTGCTGCAGCACATGCTTTAACCATCATGAATCCCGGATCAGAAATTCCGGGTGTACCTGCGTCGGTTATCAAAGCGAAGGTCTGTCCGTTCTGCATCTGCTCAATAAAGCGTTCGGTGACTTTATGCTCGTTGTGCATGTGATACGACGCCATCGGAGTTCTGATCTCGTAATGCTTCAGTAACTTTCCGGAAGTACGGGTATCCTCTGCCAGAATCAGGTCTACCGATTTTAAAATCTCAATTGCACGGATGGTAATGTCACCAAGATTGCCGATTGGGGTGGGAACGAGGTATAGGTTTGATGTTATAGCGCCTTTACTCATGAGAAAAAGTGATGAGTGATGAATTATGAGTGATGAGTTATGTGATATACGGTTGACAATTTGAAGATTATAGGTTTTGTTTAGAGGTTATTATCGCGCTTTTCAACATTCTTAATAATTCTTCTGATTGGGAACGGATCGTCTCAGAGCGCATCGAATCTATATATTCAGATGCTAGTAATAAGTCAATCCAATAAAGTGTTTCATCACATTCCTTTTGAGCTATTCCCAGCTTATGGATAAAATCTTTTTTGCTCTCAGCATTTTGTGCTTCGCGAATAAGTGCACCAACAGCCGTTCCACTTCTCAACATTTGTTTGCTCATTACAAATTCTCTTCGCTCATCAGCTAAATACTTATAGACCTGGATAACACTCAATGCCAATGCGAAACTTTTCCTGACAATAATTCCTTTCTTATCCACGGTTTTAAAACTACTAATATCCGAGCACAACCTCACATTCTCAGCGCCCCACTCATAATTCATCACTCATAACTCATCACCTTTTTTTTGCCATCTCATAATTCCTATCTCCTATCTTTTTAACTCTCATAATTGTAAGACAAATTGAACTACCAACTCAAACAACCCTTCATACCCTTTAAATTCAAGCGTTTCGCGAACATCGTAAATATCGTGATAGGCTTTTCGATCACCGTGCGTGTAGATGAAAAAAGCAGGCACCCCATTTTTGCTGAACCAATAGTGATCGCTGTTCGCCGCCGAACCACGGGCTCTTATTTTGGA
Organism: uncultured Cryomorphaceae bacterium; assembly: GCA_964546775.1. GTDB lineage: Bacteria > Bacteroidota > Bacteroidia > Flavobacteriales_D > SKUL01 > SKUL01. The sequence goes on from CAZJLZ010000111.1 coordinate 2,105, forward strand.
TACATAACCGTACTCTGAATTGATTTCAGCCAATCGATAAAAGTCATCTTCAAACATTTTTCCGTTTACGACCGTAATGCCGTCTTCCCCATTTCCGGTGAGATCGAGGTTGATCAAAAATTTAATCCGGTCAAGCGGAATCAACGGATGATCTACAAAATATTTCGAACCTACCAATCCGGCCTCCTCACCGGCAAAGGCGATGAATAAAACATCATACGGCAATGGGTTTTCTGCCAAATGCCGAGCCAAATCAAGCAAAGTAGCCGTGCCCGAAGCATTGTCGTTGGCGCCGGGGAAAATCACATCACCCAACCTTCCGAGATGATCATAATGCGCCGTGAAGACCACCACTTCTTCTGAGTCTCCGGAACCTTCGATCCAACCGAGAACATTCTTTGACTGAAACGATTCCAAAAATTCTGCCTCAACCCGGATTGTTACAGAATCTGCCCCTTGCCAGGGAGTTCGCGCCTTATCTATCTCTATTACCGGATGCGTGTAAGGATCCGTACCTACGCTCCATGTGAGCTTCTGAACGGGATCAATCACCGAAACATGACCAGAAAGTTCGCGGATCATACCAGCACGTTTCGAAGCCCCATCGCGATTGTGGGGCGATACGGGATGAACAAGATAAGCCACGTTCGTCCGCAGCATAATCCGCTCCGGATGATCAATATAAGTAGTATCCAAATGAACAATCCGATAGGAACCCGAATGGTCCGGGCTGTTTCCGTTGACAAGAAAGTGCTCTCCGGCGATCAGCTCTTCCTCGTCGATACGAACCAAGGGAGTTTGTGGAAATGAATTAACCGGGTGGTCAAACGGTTGAAACCGTTGGTCAAAAAGGGGAGCAATCCCAAGACTGTCAAACTGTGCTGCGATGAAATCTGCTGCTATCTCCAATCCGCCGTCTACATAACCCCGACCGGCCATTGTGGGGCTGGACAGCGTATCAACCAAATAGCGTACATAATTCAGATCCTGCGAAAAACCGGTTTGATACAGTAAACTGAATATCAGGACGACCGGTAACCTCATTGGTAGCGGCGTTCGATCAGGTTGAGAAAAGCCACCGTGACCCGATTTTCTTCATCCCATTCGTAAGATTTCATTAAATCGGTAGTCACACGTTGCTTTGCCTGTTGTAGATTTTCGCACTGATTGAGCGATTTCACGGCCTCGTTGTACGCCTTGGAATCTCCATTGAATAATTCCTTGATGAACTGAAATTTCTGGTTCAGGCCAATGGCTACTGTCAGATCATCAATTTTTGTTTGACTGAGTTTGTCTGCCACCGAATCCGGTAGAGTCGATTGGGGCTGTGCTTTTTCTTTTCTTTGAGCAACAGGTGGAACAACTTCAGCTACCGGTGACTCTTTTTTCACAGGAGGATCGCGGTGTACAACAGGTTGGGCTGGTTGTTCTTTCTTCACCTGTTCTTCCCGAATCTCCGGTTCTGTTTCACGCGAAATTTCTTCAATAGAATCGATGAGCGAAATCTGTCGCGCAGCGAGAGTCGGTTCTTCCACAATAGATGATTTTGAATCCGGAGGAGATGCTTCAGATTTCTGTGGCGAGGAAGGCATTCCCATTAAATTTCGGTCTTCGATGGCCTTGTACCGTAGAATGACGAGCCGCTCGTATAATTCTCTGGCATCATTTAGAGTGTTTTCGAACTCATCCAAACCAACAGATCCTTTATTGATGCGGAGTGCAAGATGGTTGAGACTTTGGATTAACTCGGGAATTGACTTGAACTTTTCCATGATAAAAATTTCGAAATCGAATTGATTACTTTTGTTGAAGTGCGCAAAACACCTGTAAAATTACGGTATTCATTGCACTTCAAATAACTCAACGTTTAAACCCGCAAAAAATGTTTTTGGAACAACCCTATTCCGGACAGGAACGTGTAGGATGGATAGAAGTGATCTGCGGATCAATGTTTTCTGGCAAAACCGAAGAACTGATCCGCCGCCTGAAAAGAGCAAAAATTGCCGATCAGAAAGTAGAAATTTTTAAACCTTCGCTCGACACGCGATATCACGACGTAAAGGTTGTTAGTCACGACGATAATTCCATACACTCTACTCCCGTCAACCATTCGCGGGAAATACTGGAACTTGCTAAGGGTGTAGAAGTTGTGGGGATTGATGAAGCACAATTCTTCGACGAGCATCTGCCGGATGTTTGCAACGAACTCGCCAATTCAGGTGCCCGCGTAGTAGTTGCCGGACTGGACATGGATTTTCAGGGGAAGCCTTTTGGGCCGGTTCCAAATTTACTGGCCATCGCCGAATACGTAACAAAAGTTCACGCCATTTGCGTACGCAGCGGCAAACTGGCGCATTACAGCCATCGCACAGTTCAGGATGAAAACCTGGTCCGGCTAGGTGAGTTGGAGAGCTATGAACCGCTGAGTCGGAAGGAATTTCTGAAATGCATGAAGGCAGAACAAAAGAAAGCATAGTAAGTGCCAGCCACCGGATACGATATTAAATCTATTGCTTCCATTGTCAATGGTTCGGTGACGCGATTGTACAAAAACAACCCGATTTCTCACCTCAGTATCGACAGCAGAAAACTCACCGATCCGGAATCTGTGTTGTTTTTTGCTCTGAAAGGTCCGCGACACGACGGGCATCAGTTTATACGTGAACTGTATGATCGGGGCGTTCGAAATTTTGTGGTGTCAAAAACCCATGAAAACATCGACCTGCTGTACGAAGCCAATGT
>CAZJLZ010000112.1:0-2916 GCA_964546775.1 uncultured Cryomorphaceae bacterium
ATGAAACTGAAGAAAATTGTGCCCAATTGAACCTGATATGCACGCCGCTGAAAAATTTATAACCCAACATCAGGATGAGAAAGAACAAAATGATCATTAAGTAATATCTCAAAAATCCATTCTGCAATAAATTGGTATACGTTTTCGCTCCCTGATTAAAAAGTTTCCAAAAGCTGAATGCATTGGTTTCGGGTGACCAATGAACGACACGGCGCAATTTGTTTTCTATGACCTGACTCGGTTTGAGAAACATAAACATCACTATACCACCAATGATGGTAATGGTACTTAACAATAGTACCAGGTTGAATCCGTGCCACATTTTTAATCCCGGCATTCCGAGCGAGGCAACAAAAACCGATTGATGTACTTTTCCGATCAACGATTCACCGATCAATGCCGGAAAAATCCCGAATAAAATTCCGAGCACGGCAAGCAGCAAAGGGGGTACCCACATCAAAGGAGACGGAAGATGAACCTTTTCAAAGGACGGCGGTAATTTTCCGAGAAAGGGTTTAATTCCCACTACAAATCCGGCGTACAATAAGCAAATATTGGTAATGACTGCAAGAAGTGTTAGAAGATAACCCCAATCATTCATGTGTAATGCAGATTCATATATGAGGTCTTTTCCTGTAAATCCAACGGACGGGGGTATACCAGCGTTGGAAAGAGCTGCCAATCCCCCCGCAATGGCCACGGGCAACAACACTTTACTCAACCCACTTAGCTTCGTGACATTTCGGGTTCCGGTTTCGTGGTCTATTATTCCGGTAACCAGGAACAATGAAGCTTTGTATAGTGCATGAATCAAAATGAACAAGGCCAACGCCAGCAGTGCATCTCTTGTCCCCATACCAAGCAGAAAAACCATTACCCCCAGAGCTGATATAGTAGAATACGCAAGTATGCTTTTCATGTCGGTTCGGAAAACCGAATGAACTGCAGCATAAACCATTGTGAATGATCCTACAATTAACAACGTATAATTCCAGTATTCGTGATCTCCCAACACAGGAGTAAACCGGGCCAGTAGATAAATTCCGGCTTTTACCATGGTGGCAGAATGGAGATAGGTAGATACCGGAGTCGGAGCTTTCATTGCTCCTGGCAACCAGAAATGAAGCGGAAACTGAGCGGATTTGCTGAATGCAGCAGCGAATAGCAGGAACAGAATCCATCCATACATTGTTCCTGATCGTAAGGAATCTGACATACCGGAAAGCTCAACGATAGAAAACGTCTGACCCAAAAATCCGATTAACAATACACCTACGAACAACATCAAACCTCCTCCTCCTGTAATTGCCAGTGCCAGCCGCGATGATCTTCGAGATTCCGGATCGTGATTGTTAAACCCAATCAGAAAAAACGAACTGATACTGGTCAATTCCCAAAACAAAAACAATGAAATCATGTTGTCGGACAATACCAGCCCGAGCATTGATCCCATGAACATGCTCAGATATCCGTAAAACCTGTCGAGATGTTTGTGGTTGCGCATATAGGCGCTGGTGTAGAAGAAAACAAGCGCACCAATTCCGGTAATCATCAATGCAAAAAGCATTGACAATCCATCCAGCCGAAACGTCATATCAACTCCTATTGACGGAACCCAGGAATAGGAAAAAAACAATCCTTCGCCGCCCACACGAGGTAAAAAACTGATAAAATAAACGAACAACGTAAGTGGTAAAAATCCAGGGAGCAAGGATAAGGTACCTCTCAGTTTTCCACCGCCAAACACGAGAAAAAGTGCCAATAAAAAACCTGATAATACTGCCGCAATCATTTTTTATTTCCTGCTGGTTTTTATGCCGGTGAAACCGACGTGCAAGATAAAAAAATTGAAGGCGGGAAATATGGAAACTTATAGATTTCCTTCAGGAGATATAGAAACAATAAAATTTATGTGGTTTACTTAATGAACCCTAGGCCATCATCGAAATTACAACCAGGGCTCCAACAATCGCTACAAACCCTATAATGATTCCGGCAATCATAAATCCCCTACCCATAAATTCGCCCGGGCGGGATGCAAATTTAGACATGCTGATAAAACCCAGGATTACGGCAGTCAGACCGAGAGGAATTCCCGCTATAAAGAATCCAAGAATACCGAATATCATCGAAAGCAGACCGAGCACTTCGAGCCTTTTACCAGCTGCAGGGGTTCCGCTTTGAACATTCCCATTCTCGCGCGGAGCACTATATCCGGAAATAATATCTTCTGCTCCGTTCTCATAAATCACACGGTCGACATCTGACTTGTTCAAAAACACCACCGGGCCATCCGGATAATTGCATTTTCTGTAACGCAATTCGGTTTGTGTAATTTCTAAAACTTTCACTACCAACCTTCTGCCATCTGTCAGAACAACAGTTTCACAGCTTTCTTCAGAAACCCTATCTGACGGTTTTTCGGAAGACTGTTTAAGAACAGCGGTTAAACTTTTCTTTTGCTCCAGAACTTCACCAACCAAATTTTCCGAAAACGTTGTAGTTGCCGTTAAATCGTAATCGATCGGGGTTGTTTCTACAAAAGTGAATCTTTCAACCTGTTCAGTATTCGGAGATTTCAAATCTGTTGGAACTGATACCGGTTTGTATTTGCTCGATTCGGATTGTTTGTGTTTGGGTGGAGCTTTAACCCATTCAACATGATATCCGGATTGATAAAGGCGCTTCTCTACTTTACATGAGCTGCAAAAAATTAAAACAGAAACAAATAGCAGCAGATAAAAATCAGTATTTTTCATGAGGTTTGGTTGGTTACGGTTGGAAATGTCAAATATATTAAAATCCCGAAAAGTCAACGCTTTTTTCAGCACTTCCGGTTTTACGCCGATAATACTGAAACCTACAATACCCATCAGGAATTCATGAGATTTTTCGAATCAAACCTATTAAAACTGC
>CAZJLZ010000113.1:0-2882 GCA_964546775.1 uncultured Cryomorphaceae bacterium
AGCAATCTAAAGTTCTTCGGTGTTTACAACGATATTCTCTGCATAGAAACGGTCAAAAGCATGTTCTGCATCAATCATGGCAGCCACACCGCCCTGTTTTTGTGCTTCGGCGATAGCATGAATTGCCAGCGTAGTTTTACCCGAAGATTCAGGACCGTATATTTCAATAACCCGTCCTTTAGGGAAACCGCCCACCCCAAGAGCCATGTCCAGCGTAACCGAACCCGATGAAATTGCTTCCACCTGGATGACGGCCTCGTCGCCTAATCTCATTACCGAGCCTTTTCCAAATGACTTCTCGAGCTTATCGATCGTCAATTGAAGTGCTTTCATTTTTTCACTTTTCGCTTCAGTAGCCATAGTCTGTATTATTTTTCGTTAAGTAATTCGTTGATTTGTTCTGCGTGCGTTTTGGTTTTAATTTTATCGATGACATGTTGCACTATACCATTCTCATCGATTATAAATGTGGTTCTGAGTATTCCATCGAACACCCTTCCCATAAATTTCTTCTGCCCCCACACTCCATATTTATTAATGATCTCACGATCGGTATCGGCAACCAGCGGAAACGGTAAGTTGAACTTGCTTCTGAAGTTCGCGTGTTTCTTTTCGCTGTCTGCGCTTACCCCAATAACCTCAATGCCCGAATGTTGAAATTCCTCAAAGGAATCACGAAGGTTACATGCCTGAGCTGTACATCCGGGTGTGTTATCTTTCGGATAAAAGTATAGAATTATTTTATTTCCACGCAGATCCGACAACTTCTGACGTTCTCCGGATGTAGAATTAAATTCAAAATCGGGTGCTTTGTCTCTAATCTTAATCTTTGTCATAAACTGTAATTTTTAGCAAATTTCAGGTTCAGGTCCGTAACCAATTTACGTACTGCTCATTTTTTTCCAGGTCGTCCAACCCATCACAGCACAAAAGTGACAATTAAATTCATACTCCCTTTTGAACACTGCTCTGTTAATACCCTGGTTTCGGTTTCTAAAATATCAAACTATTGAATGTGGGCACTATATACATTAAGGCTTTAATTGACATTCAGCACACCTTTTTCCGAACCCATTGATGGACAGCCAAAAATGTTAAATCGGAGCACGAACAGAAGAAAAAACTTGACAATCATCTAAGATAAGTCGACATTTGTCGTCAATATTTTTAGATAAGTCGATTTTATGAAACATTTTGCAACAAACCCTTTTAACATGAAACACAGCTTCGTTCCTAGTAAGTTAATGGGCTTTTCAGCCTTATTAAGCTTCGTTATGATTCTGATTTTTTCCGCCAGCGGAATTGCTCAGGACACCAGAACAGCCATTCTCAACGATGATGGTATTGTTCAGATCTCAGAAAATGATGTACCCGATGGACGCTTTGAATTCGATGTAAGTCATCTGAATTTCGAAAGCGGTAGTGAAATGACCACCTTCTTTCAGGAAAGATCAGGTGAAAATTTCATTTTGCGCGCCTTACCTCATGAAAATAAAGTGATTATGCTAGTGAGAGGAGAAAATCAGCCCGAATGGTCGGTTGCTGAGTGGAATGCACACCTGACAGAAGAACTGGCAGGTAACGCTATTATGAAGAATGACTAATCTAATTCAACGAAAACAAAAACAATAGTTATGAGAAATTTGTACTCAACCCTCTTTATGACATTCGGCGTTCTGTGTTTGTTCTTTACAACACAGGTTTCAGCGCAGTTGAATGTCAACACTGCGGTTACAGCCAACGATTTGGCCAATTCAATTATTGGCGGAGGAGTAACTGTATCCAACGTAACATTAGATTGCGGTACCGATGGTGCCGGAATTTTCTCCAACGGAAACAACACCAATATTGGTTTAACCGATGGCGTTTTATTAACCACTGGACTTGCATCAGATGCAGCCGGAGCAGCGCCGGGAAATCTTGGCGTTCAGACCGGAAATGGTGGCGATGCGGATCTCGCACCGTTGGTAAATGAACCATTAAATGATGTTTGCCGTTTGGAATTCGATTTCGAACCAAGTGATAACACCATTACTGTACAATATGCTTTTGCATCTGAAGAATACCCGGAGTGGGTATGCTCAGAATACAATGATGTGTTTGGATTCTTTGTTACCGGTCCGAACCCTGAAGGTGGGAATTACACCTCACAAAATGTTGCGCTCATACCCGGCACGACCGAACCAGTCACCATCAACAACATCAACAACAACGTTGGTGAATGTACTCCTTACTACCCGGATTATTATGTAGACAACACATTCGGAACAACCATAGCCTATGATGGCTTTTCAGTTGTTTTAACTGCCCAGATTTCGGTTACACCCGGAGAGATGTACTCGTTTAAATTTGCTATTGCAGATGCATCTGATCAGGTATATGACTCTGGTGTTTTCATCAAAGGAAGTAGTTTCTCTACTTTCCTTTGCCAGGCTGGTTTGATTGGTTTCAATCCAAACCTCCTGAGCGAAATCGCATTTTGCACTTCGGATAGTGACCAATCCGTTCAATTGTTTAACAACGTTCTTTCACCCAGTGAATTCTATGCTTACATTCTGGCTGATACCGACGGAACCATTCTGGAAATCAATGCCTCTGGTGCTTTTGATCTGGAAGGTTATGCCGCTGGAAGCTACGATTTCTATGCGATTTCCTATTCCGGAGTAATTTCGGGACTAGAAGTTGGAAACAACATTGATGACATCGATGCCGATGTTCAGGAAGGATGCTTCGAGTTAAGCCCGTCAATTTCAGCTGAAATTGAGGTTTGTGTGGACATTGAGTGCCCAGAAGATATTACCATATCCTGTGATGAGTCAACCGATCCTGATAACACCGGCGATGCGGTTATCACTGGTGATCCTCAGGAAATCTATGGTTCA
>CAZJLZ010000114.1:0-2920 GCA_964546775.1 uncultured Cryomorphaceae bacterium
ACCGGGAATAACAGAGGTTGCAAAGTCCATGGATACAATAGAGTGAACGGAGAATACAAGTGGTGTTGCCAACCCGGCAAGAACCAATGAAACTTCTTCGAAACGCTGCCAGTTTTTAGCTTTCCCCGACCAGCCAAAACTGAGCTGTCCGTATATTTTTTTAGCTATCGGTGATTTTATCCTATCACGGATAGTAGCGAAATCGGGAATTAGACCAATGTACCAGAATACCAGGGATACGCTAAAGTATGTACTGATTGCAAAAACGTCCCAAAGTAATGGCGAGTTAAAGTTAACCCATAAAGAACCAAATTGATTAGGCAAAGGAAAAACCCAGTAGGCCAGCCATATCCTTCCCATGTGAATTCCCGGGAAAAGTGCCGCCATCATTACGGCAAAAATAGTCATTGCCTCCGCAGAGCGGTTGATTGCCATTCGCCATTTTTGACGGAACAAAAGCAATACCGCCGAAATAAGTGTACCTGCGTGGCCAATCCCTACCCACCATACAAAATTCGTAATGTCCCAGGCCCAGCCAACTGTTTTGTTCAATCCCCAGACTCCAATCCCGGTTGCAATCAGATAAACAATACATCCGATACCCCAGAGGCTTATAAGCCCTGCTATGGATATTAATATATACCAGGCCCTCGGCGCTTTATTTTCGATAGGACTCACAACATCATTGGTAATATCATGGTACGTTTTATTACCTAATATCAATGGAGTGCGTATGGCTGCTTCTTTATGCATTCTTTAATTTTTATGATCTGATAATAAGATATTAACCTTCAAATACATTTCTCACCTTTAACTGATAACCAACATTTGGTTTTGTACCTACCTCTTGTAATGCAAAATACCTTCTGTCATCTTCAAACAAGCTTCGAACCTCGCTGTTACTGTCATTTAAATCTCCAAAAATAATTGCATTTGTGGGGCATGCCTCTGCACAGGCAGTCTGAACCAAACCATCGGCTACCGGCTCACCGGCTTTCTTGGCTTCCAATTTTCCATATTGAATCCGTTGTACACAAAAAGTACATTTTTCCATTACACCACGTGACCTTACCGTTACGTCAGGATTAAGAACCATTCGTTCAATTTTATCCTGTGCAGGATTGATCTCTGCAAATTTATCGTATGCTTTATAATTAAACCAGTTAAATCGTCTTACTTTATAAGGACAGTTATTGGCGCAGTATCTTGTTCCAATGCACCTGTTATAGGTCATTTGATTTAATCCTTCGTTACTGTGCGTGGTAGCAGCTACCGGGCATACAGTTTCACAAGGAGCATGATTGCAATGCTGGCACATCATCGGCATGAAAACCGTTTCCGGATTTTCGTAAGCCGGGATCTCCATTTTTGCGTACATATCTATTGTACCTAAATCATCTTCTGCGCCCGATTTCTTTGTAGTTTCAGAAGAAAAATACCGGTCAATTCTCATCCAGTGCATGTCACGACCTCTTCGCACTTCATCTTTTCCTACAACAGGAATATTATTTTCAGAATTACAGCCAATTACACATGATCCACATCCAATACAAGCTGAAAGGTCAACAGACATACCCCAACGGTGACCAACTCCGGAAACAGGAAAATCCTTCCATATATCGATAAAATCAACGTCTTTTTTTACAATATCACCACCTTCATGAACTGTTAATAAATGAGCGGGATTATATTTTTCCCTTGGCGCAGATTTAAAAGTACTGAATGTAGTTTCACGAACCACCGAGGTCCTGTCCATTACCGTATTTTGGTACTGTGTGCAGGCAATGGGGAAGGTCTCTCCGCTTGCTTCAATGCTCGCGCTATTAACTTCATACTGCATAGTCCCGTTGCTGAATCCAACCAGGGGATATGCATTCTTTCCTACAGGAATTAATTTTCCATCATCATCCACCTCATAGCCGCCGTATTGTTTTGTTCGGTATGCTGCCCTTCCGATTTTTTCACCTTCTGATCCTCTACCATATCCAAGTGCGATACCAATGGTACCTCTTTTTTGACCCGGAGCAGGATAAACGGGCAATTTAATATTTTGGCTGTTTACACTTACTATTGCTACGGATGCCGGTTCTTCCTGACCTAAGTTTATATTAAATCCAAGATCTTTCGCATCAGCGGGATTCATGGTTATATAGTTATCCCAAACCACCCTTGTGATAGGATCGGGTAATTCCTGCAACCAGGGGTTAGAAGCATGAGATCCATCACCAATTGCAACATTTGCATACAATGCAATTTCGAAATTACCTTCGGATGCTGCCGTTGAAACCAGGCGGGCTGCCGCAGATGAAACATTTCCTGCGAAGCTGCTTGCTACTCCGGATCCGGGAACATTCACGTTCATAGATCCATTTCGAACTGTATTATACCAGAAATCATCAAACAGGAATGAATCCGTATTCAGGCTCACCTGATTTTTTCGCCAGTTATCTTTTATAAAATCGAGATAAGGCTTGTAATTTTTTGTAAAGCGAAGCAAACTCTCAGGGAATTGCCTTGTATCGTATAATCTTGTAATGGCCGGTTGGGCAATGCTGTAGCTACCGGTTTTTGGATGAAAATCGTTCCATGATTCAAGATAATGACTTTCTGCGGCAACGTACTTACATTTTGATGCCGTTTCATCAGCAAACTGAGAGAAAGCAACGGTTGTTGAGACTTTAGAAAGTCCGGCAACAAATTCATTGGCATTAGGTAATGAATATGCAGGATTTACTCCGAATACCAGTAAGGCGTTTACAGCACCGGCATTCATATCCTTAACAAGTTTCATTACCTCTTCATCGTTCCCCTGCCTTACAAATACTTCGATATCTGTACTGATTGTTGAACCATAATTACCCAATAGTTGGTTAATTCCGTTAACAATTACCTGAACATCAGGATTATTTGAACCGGCTAC
>CAZJLZ010000115.1:0-2642 GCA_964546775.1 uncultured Cryomorphaceae bacterium
GGCGGTTTGTGGGTAGATTACAATTTGATGACCACCATACCTGGATGCTATGCTTTGGGAGAAGCCAATTTCAGCGATCACGGTGCGAACAGGCTCGGAGCTTCTGCACTTATGCAGGGATTGGCAGATGGCTATTTCGTGATTCCTTATACCATTGGTGAATATCTGGCAGACGATATCCGAACCGGCAAAATTCCCAATGATTCACCGGAATTTATCGAAGCAGAAAAAGCTGTGAAGGATCGGATCCAGAACTTGGTAAACAATAAGGGCTCGAAGCCGGTTGATTATTTTCACCGGAAACTTGGGTTGATCATGTGGAACAAATGTGGCATGGCCCGAAACGCCGTTCATCTTCAGGAGGCGATTGTCGAGATACAGCAACTGCGCGAAGAGTTTTGGAAAGATGTTCGGGTGTCTGGCACAGCTAACGAGTTGAATCCCGAACTGGAAAAAGCCGGAAGAGTGGCTGACTTTCTGGAGTTGGGTGAACTTATGTGCCGGGATGCACTGCACCGTGCAGAATCCTGCGGCGGTCACTTTCGCGAAGAATCTCAGACCGAAGAGGGTGAGGCTATGCGGAATGACGATGAATTCGCTTATGTTGCGGCCTGGTCACCGAGCGGGGAACCAGGAAATGCCATCTTGCACAAAGAGCCACTGATCTATGAAAATATTGAACTGAAACAAAGAAGCTACAAATAGGCAGCTATGGAATTGACACTTAAAGTTTGGAGACAAAAAAGTCCGGCAGAAAAAGGCAAATTGGTTACTTATCAGGCAACAGACGTTTCACCGCATCAGTCGTTTCTCGAAATGCTGGATGTTCTGAACGATCAGTTGGTCGAAAAAGGTGAGGATCCGATTGCTTTTGATCACGATTGTCGCGAGGGAATCTGTGGAACCTGTAGCCTCTACATCGATGGAAGGGCGCACGGTCCGGGTCGCGAGATTACTACCTGTCAGTTGCACATGCGTTCCTTTAAAGACGGAGATACCATCTACATTGAACCTTGGCGGGCAAAAGCTTTTCCGGTGATCAAAGACCTCGTCGTAGATCGCTCGGCTTTTGACAGAATCATGCAGTCGGGTGGTTTCGTGTCGGTAAATACCAGCGGAAATACGATCGACGGAAATGCGATTCCTGTTCCGAAAGCAGATGCGGACAAAGCATTCGACGCGGCGGCTTGTATTGGTTGTGGAGCGTGTGTTGCGGCTTGTAAAAATTCATCTGCCATGCTGTACGTTTCGGCAAAAGTTTCGCAGTTGGCGCTGTTGCCACAAGGAAGACCTGAAGCGCGCGAACGAGTCCTTAATATGGTCAAACAAATGGATGAGGAAGGGTTTGGAAATTGCTCGAACATTGGAGCTTGTGAAGTAGAGTGTCCAAAATCCATTTCACTGGAGAACATTGCCAGGATGAACCGCGAGTGGATGGGAGCACGAGTTACTAAAGAATAAATTTTAGTATTTATAGAAGTTTAAAGGGTTGTCCGGGTTCGGTCAGCCCTTTTTTATTTTTAACTTTCTCGACTATGAAACTAATCTCCAAACTTCCGGAAGTGGGCACCTCCATATTTTCGGTAATGTCTGTACTCGCAAACGAACAGAACGCACTGAATTTGTCACAGGGTTTCCCGGATTTTGAATGTGATCCGGAGCTGGTTGATCTCGTTACCAAATACATGAAACTCGGCAAAAATCAGTATCCTCCAATGCCTGGAGCCATAGAATTGCGGGAAATCATCGCCAGCCAAACGGGTCGCCGACAAGGTTTCAAAATCAATCCGGAATCGGAAATTACGATCACATCAGGAGCGACTCAGGCTATTTTTACGGCTATTGCTGCGGTTGTCAGAAATGGTGACGAAGTCATCATTTTTACCCCGGCATACGATTGTTATTCACCGGCTATTGAGCTGAACGGAGGCAAGACCATCTCTGTGCCACTAACAGCACCGGATTTTAAAATTGATTTCCAAAAGCTCAATGAAGTGATTACCCCGAAAACGCGGATGATCATCGTGAATACACCCCACAATCCTACCGGCACTTTGGTTGAACGTGCGGCTTGGTTGCAGTTGGCTGAATTGATCAGGGATACGGAAATACTGATTCTCAGCGATGAAGTCTATGAACACATTGTTTTTGACGATGCGGTCCACTGCAGCGCATGGGCTATTGAGGAACTGCGAAACCGCGCTTTTGTAGTCTCCTCCTTTGGAAAAACATTTCACGTCACCGGATGGAAAATGGGTTACTGCCTGGCTACTGAACCGCTGATGACAGAATTCCGGAAGTGCCATCAATATGTAGTGTTCACAAGTCACTCGCCAACCCAATATGCATTAGCAGAATACATGGAAAACGAAGAGAAAATTTCAGGTCTCGCAGAATTTTACCAGCAGAAGCGCGATCTCTTTTTGAGCAGCATCGGCTCAACAGCTTTTGAATATACTCCGGCAAAAGGAACGTACTTTCAATTGTTGAATTATCGCCGAATCTCCTACGAGAACGACGTAGATTTTGCTCAGCACCTGACCCGATCATTTAAACTCGCTTCCATTCCCATATCTGTATTTTACGAGGATGGGCGCAATGATTACTTTTTGCGATTTTGCTTTGCGAAAAACGACGCTACA
>CAZJLZ010000116.1:0-2920 GCA_964546775.1 uncultured Cryomorphaceae bacterium
GATCATAAGCCCTGAAGTCCTTTAAAGAAATAGCATCCTGATGAAGACTCTGGAATTTAATACCATAGTTTCCCTGAAACGCTTTAAACGTATCTATTAATTTATCGAGATAGGCTCTGTTTCCACCGTGCGTATTCGCTACTTCTATTATAAAATAAGGTTGCTTCATGCTTGCAAGAAATGATTAATCGTATCAATTACAAATTCCTGCTCTACTTCTGTGAGCGTTGGGAACATCGGTAAGCTAATGCATTTGCTGTAGTATTTCTCGGCATTTGGCATATCACCCGGCTTCCATCCAAATTGCTGGTAATAGGGCATCAGGTGCGTTGGAATGTAGTGGATCTGCGCGAAGATTTTGTGTTCGCGAAGGTGGTTGTATAGCTCCAGGCGGTTTTCGACTTCAACAACGTAGAGGTGGTATGCGTGGCCGTTGTGTCGGTCGGCTTCGGTTTGTGCTTCCGTTTCCTTGGCTTCGAGAGCCTTAGCCAGCGGAAAGTTCATATCTCGGATTTGTTCGATGCCTTTGAAAGCTTCAGCATACCGCTCCGCAATTTCTCTTCTGCGTTTCAGTCCTTCGTCGGCGCGTTGGAGCTGGCTGTTGCCAAGTGCGGCCTGAAAATCGGTGAGACGATAATTGTAGCCGAGTTCCTGCATCTCCATGTACCACGCTGGATAGTGATGAGTAATGGGTGATGCGTTAGGAGTTGCGCCGATGGCTAACTCGGGTGAGTTTTTGTAGGCGTCTTCGTTTTTGGTGATGCCGTGGGTGCGCAGCATGAGCAGCTTTTCGTAGAGGACTTTGTTGTTGGTGGTGATCATCCCTCCTTCTCCTGCGGCGATGTGCTTCACCGGATGAAAAGAGAAAATAGCGAGGTCGGCAAATCGGCTGTTGCCGCATTTTTGTTCGGCTCCAATACTGTCTGTAAAATGGCCACCTGGTGCGTGGCAGGCGTCTTCGATGATCCAGCAGCTGTATTCGTCGGCCAGTTGTCGGAAGGCTTCGAGATTGACGGGGCGACCGGCGAAGTCAACAGTGATAATGCCGGAATATGTACCCTTGGGCGAAGCTTCGAGCAACCGGCGCACCGCGTTGATGTCGAGCAGGTAGGTATCGGGGTCGATATCAGCAAAGACCACTTCACCGCCGCAGTAACGCACGCAATTGGCGCTGGCCGCAAAGGTGATGGGCGTAGTGATGACTTTTTGGCCGGGTTGTACATTCAAGGCGAGGGTGCATAGATGTAGGGCTGCTGTTCCATTGGCCACGGCCACGGCGTATTTGGCATCTACATATTTCGCAAGGGCTTCTTCGAATTGGGCAATTTCAGGACCTTGGGTAAGATAATCCGAACGCAGTACGCGTTCAACCGCAGCGATATCGGCATCGGTAATGTTTTGGCGTCCGTAAGGAATGGGATTCACAAGTGATTGGTTTAGGTGGCAAATGTCGGAAATAATCTGTCCACGGATAATTTGTCCACTAATTTTGCACAAATTAGGTCGGGCAATTAAAGACACTTCGGAGAATAAAAAAATAAGTGGAAATTCGTGCAATCAGTGGACAGAATCTTTGTGGATCACCCACCGACATGTAGCTTGATCTTCTCCCGTAACGTCTCCACCGTTTCCCACTGGTCGTTGTTATTCGAAGTATAATGAAACCCTTCCGGGACTTTCTTTGCATTAAAAGTCTTTATAAACTCCTCGCGTTTCCAGGACCCTTTGGTGGGCAGAATGACGTAGTAATCACCTACATCATAAGTGCTGTACGAGTCTGAAGGCGTGATCATTTCTTCGTGAACCTTCTCACCCGGTCGGATACCCACGATAACTTTTTCGCAATCGGGGCAAATTGCTTCGGCTACATCGGTAATTCTATACGAAGGAATTTTCGGCACAAACAACTCTCCACCCCATGCATTTTCGAGCGCGTGCCACACCATCTTCACACCTTCTTCGAGCGAAATGTTAAAACGGGTCATATTCGGGTCGGTAATGGGCAATTGGCCGCTGGCTTTTTTCTTAAGGAAAAATGGGATTACCGAGCCGTTCGATCCCATCACGTTACCGTATCGCACCACCGAAAAGCGAATCGGGTTGTGGCCTTTTATATTGTTGGCGGCAATAAAAAGTTTGTCGGACGTAAGTTTGGTCGCACCATAGAGATTGATCGGTGCGCAGGCTTTGTCGGTTGACAGCGCCACAACCCGTTCGACACCGGTTGCCAAGGCAGCGCGGATCACGTTATCTGCACCTCCAATATTGGTCTTCACACATTCGTCGGGATTGTATTCGGCAATATCCACGTGTTTCATTGCGGCGGCGTGGATGAGGTAGTTGATGCCGTTCATCGCACGCTTGATGCGATCGTAATCCCGCACATCACCAATAAAATAGCGGATTCCGGGATACTTACTCACCGGGTATTCTTTCGCCATTTGGTATTGCTTCTGTTCGTCCCGGCTATAGATCACCAATCTTTTTATCTCAGGATGATTCGAGAGTATATACTGGGTCAATGCCTTACCCAGAGATCCGGTACCTCCCGTAATTAAAATCTCTTTGTCTTTCAATGAATGTGTTGTTACTTATCGGGCAAATTTAAAAATTAATGGGGTCGTTGTGGGTTTTATTTGTTGAGGCGTGGTTAGTGGTTAATTGATAAAGGATAATGGATAATGTTTTAATGGTTAATGGTTAATGGTTTTGCGTAAAAAGTCTTTCGTCAACGGTATTTCCGATGCTTCGCTCCTATCTCATAACTTATATCTCATCCCTCAGTTTCTCAATATTCTTAAACTTCCCAGTTTTCGGATGGATTTCAAATTGCTCGACAAAACTTATTTCAAGAGGATACCGCTCAAAACGATGTGTCCAACGTTTCAGTGCTTCGGCTTTTACGGCTTCGCGATCGCTG
>CAZJLZ010000117.1:0-7597 GCA_964546775.1 uncultured Cryomorphaceae bacterium
ATCATAAAATTCAATGCCATTGATTTGTTTTTCTCTCTCGGATAATATCACACGCATACTTTGTTCATGGGCTTTGTTTGCTTCAGCGGATTGGTCCTTATATATAGGTTTTTTGAAACATTCACCGCCGCTCTTCCACATCCCGCACTATTCGCTGCGGTTATACTGCCTCCATCATTGCTTTTCTGGGGAGGGGGTGTAATGAAAGAAGGATTGTTGCTCTTTGGGCTGGGACTTTTGTTGTACAGCATTGTTTTAATACGCAGAAAAAACGTCTTCAAAGGATTGCTTTTAACAGTACTGTCAATTATTTTATTGCTTTTCACGAAAGCCTATGTCCTCATTGCCTTTTCACCAGCTCTGATATTTTTCGCACTGGTGTTGATGACCGACACCCGTAGGATATGGGTGAAATTTTTTGCCGTCCATGTCCTTCTGTTTGGATTTGTTTTCACACTGGGCTATTGGGTAGACGATTACGATGTACTCCACATGTTTCAGCTGAAGCAAAAAGATTTTTACGATTTGACAGGTAGCGCTGCAGTAGGAAGTCTTATTTGGATTCCTCCAATCAACAACACATTCGACCTTATTCTGAATGCCCCGACAGCATTGTTCAACACTTACTTCAGACCTCATTTGCTGGAGGCAAAAGGCGCGAGTTACCTGGCTTCGGCGGTGGAGAATTTGTTTTATATGCTGCTCATAGCAGCCACCATCTGGAAATTCCGAAAACCTATCCCTCAGAATCTGGCTCTCGCACTGATGTGTTTGTCCTGCGTAGTTGGACTCGGTTTGTTGATTGGACTCATCACTCCTGTGCTCGGGGCGATCGTGCGCTATAAAATTCCTGCTCTCCCCTTTCTGGTAGTTTTGTGCTTCATATTTATGCAGCCATGGTTATCATCCTTAACTTCGCTGGCGAAATCAAAGTTGAAGCAAACTTTTCACAAAAGATGAAAACCATACTCGTAACCGGTGCAACAGCCGGCATCGGAGAAGCCATAGCCCACATTTTCGCCCGTGCAAATTACAGGGTGATCATCAACGGTCGTCGTGCCGATCGGCTCGAACAATTATCTGACAAACTCCAAATGGATTATGGCGCGGTTGTTCACAGTCTTTGTTTTGACGTGCGTGACAAGCAAGCCGTTAAGGAAGCCATCACCACTTTACCGGAACCATGGAAAGAAATCGACATACTGGTCAACAATGCTGGTCTTGCATTGGGCCGCGCTACTGTTGACGATGGTGAGGAAGAAGATTGGGATACCATGATTGACACCAACATCAAGGGATTATTGTATATGACCCGGGCGATTTCTCCTATTATGGTGGCACGCAAAAAGGGCCACATCATCAACATCGGATCCATTGCCGGAAAAGACACCTACTTTCAGGGAAATGTATATTGCGCAACCAAATTTGCCGTTGATGCTCTTACCAATGCAACTCGTATTGACCTGCTGGAGCACGACATAAAAGTTACCCAGATTTGCCCCGGAGCCGTTGAAACCGAATTTTCACTGGTGCGCTATAAAGGCGATGCCGAACGTGCTAAGAAGGTGTATGAGGGATACCACGCACTTCGGCCCAGAGATGTAGCCGAGGTCGTTTTCTTCGCAGCGTCCCGTCCACCGCACGTCAGTATCAATGACCTCGTGGTAACACCTACGACTCAGGCCAATGTCTTTTATTCTAAAAAGCGAGATTCCTGACACTTCATCCCAAACAACTCATGAACCGAATTCTGCTATTCTCTCTTCTCATTTTCTCTCAATCCTGTACCTACCAAAGCATGGAAGCCGATCTCATCATCCACAACGCAAAAATTTATACCGTAGACGAAAACTGGACCATCGCTGATGCGGTTGCTGTGAAAGACGGAAAGATCATAGAAGTAGGAGCAGAAAGAGACATCCTCAATCAATACAGAAGTTCTGAAAAAATAGACGCTGGTAAAAGTCCTGTTTATCCTGGTTTCATAGACGCTCACTGTCACTTTCTGTGGTATGGTCAATTTCTGAACGAAATAGATTTGACCGGGACACAATCGGTGGATGAAATTGTAGAAAAATTGCGCAACGCTGCTCCGAATCGCGGAGAGTGGATTACTGGACGTGGCTGGGACCAAAACGATTGGGAAAGCAAATCATTTCCCGATCGCATTGTGCTGGATGAACTTTTTCCGGATACACCGGTATACCTCGTTCGCATAGATGGACACGCGGCGTGGGTCAATCAAAAAGCACTGGAACTCGGCAATGTTACCGGAAATCAGGAAGTTTCCGGAGGAAGTGTGGTAACAGAGAACGACCAGCCTACAGGAATATTGATTGATCGGGCCATGGAACTGGTGAATCAATTAATTCCGGAGCCGTCAGAATCCGATCTTGCGAAATTTATTGAGCAATCGGAAGAAAAGTGTTTTGAGGCAGGAATTACGGCAGTTGCTGACGCCGGATTACCGCTGTCAACCATCCGCCAACTCCAGAAACTCGATGAAGGTGGGCGTATAAAAATGAACATTTACCAAATGCTCGAACCCGGCGATGAGGCTGAAGCATTTATGCGCGAAGGAATCCATACTACAGATCATCTCGTGGTCCGCTCTTTTAAACTTTACTCGGATGGAGCACTCGGTTCCCGCGGTGCAGCGATGATAGAACCTTATTCCGATGACACCGAAAACCATGGTTTGCTGTTGAACCCGATAGAAGATTATCACTATTGGGCGAACATCTGTAAAGAAACCGGATATCAACTCTGCACACATGCCATCGGCGACAGCGCCAATCGATTGATATTGGATATTTATGGAGAATATCTCGGCGGGAGCAATGACTTGCGCTGGCGGATTGAACACGCGCAGGTCGTTCATCCGGATGATATTGAAAAATTCGGAAAGTTTAATATTCTGCCTTCGGTGCAGCCTACCCATGCAACGTCAGACATGTCGTGGGCCGAAGAACGTCTGGGTCCGGATAGGGTGAAAACGGCGTACGCTTTTGAAACCTTGCGGCAACAAAACGGGATGGTTCCTTTGGGAACAGATTTCCCGATTGAAAACATCGATCCCTTGGCCACTTTTTACAGCGCAGTGTATCGTAAAAAATTAGGTGAAAAGTCCGCAGAAGGTTATCAAATGGAAAATGCATTGAGCAAAGAAGATGCTTTGCGCGGAATGACCATTTGGGCAGCCATTGCAAACTTTGATGAAAATAAACGGGGCAGCATTGAACCCGGAAAGGCAGCGAATTTCGTGATTCTGAACCGCGATTTAATGACCACTCCGGAAAAAGATTTCCAAAATATTGAAGTGAAGTACACGTTTATCAATGGTGAAAAAGTTTATCAAATGTATTGAGCCAGTTTTGCAGGCTGTTCCCCTCCTGCTTGTTCTGATTTCCGCTCATCCGGTATTCTCTCAGGACTATCCGGGATATTCAGAAGAACTGATTGGGACACTGAATACAGCCAAAAACTCAGATTATCTCACAGAGACCGAAAAAGAAGTGGTTTTGATGCTCAACATGATCCGTCATGACGGCACACAATTCTGGATTTCAATTGCCGAGCCGTACATCCGAATCCATGGCATTGCACCGAGTCGTTATACCCGAAGTCTTGAAAAAGATTTAACGTCCTCCGGAAAGTTACCTGTACTTCAACCGAACAAAACGCTCTATGACGTAGCGCGACGACATGCGGTAGCCAGTGGAAAAGAAGGCAAACTGGGGCATACTTCTTCTGCCGGTACTTTCGAACAAAGACTGAAACCATTGATCGGTGAATTCAACTATTTACTCGAAAACAGCGATTACGGATCTTCTGAAGCAATAGACATCCTTATGAACCTCATGATCGACGATGGGATTCCGGATGTAGGTCACAGGAAAAATATTCTGAACGAAAAGATTGATGCTGTCGGAATCGCCATTTCACCGCACCGTACCTACAAGCATACCTGCGTTCAGGTTTTCGGACAAAAAGCAGAGTAAACATTTCTATCCAGTGCAATTCTATTGCCGGGCGACGATTCCGACAGCAATCATTCCTGCGCTTATACTAAAACATTCTTTATTTTAGGGCGATAAAACACCACGCCATGAAAGCCCCAACCCGACTTTTTGACTTCCCCTATTACCAACGCGACCATTTTCCATTGCAGTTGATGATGAAATCGCTGGGTGCCGGCGGAGAAAGCTATTCCACGCAAAGTTTTATTGATGCCATGAACAAAGTCAGTCGTGGTTTATTGGCGATGGGTGTACAGCCCGGAGATAAAATTGCCCTCATTTCGCACAACAACCGATGCGAATGGAATGTAATGGACCAGGGCATTCTTCAAATCGGGGCGATTGACGTTCCGATTTATCCAACCATGACACCGGAGGATATCTCCTATGTCCTAAAGCACTCTGAAGCGAAATACTGTTTTGTTTCCAATGCCGAACTACTGGAAAAAGTCAATGCGAGCAAAGATCGATTGGAACTACTGAAAGCCGTGTACACATTTGAAAAAATTCCGGGCGCCACGCATTGGTCAGATGTTCTGGAGCGAGCCGTGGAGGTGGACCAACAACAGGTAGAAAATATAGCTGAGGGCATCAAAGACACCGATTTGGCAACTTTGATCTACACATCCGGAACTACAGGTCTTCCGAAAGGGGTTATGCTGTCACATCGAAACATAACTTCAAACGCGGTTGACTCGAGCGAACGCCTTCCACAATTGTATGCCGGAAAAGGACGTGCACTGAGTTTTCTGCCCGTATGCCACATTTTTGAACGCATGCTCCACTATTTGTACATGTACAATGGTGTAACCATTTATTTTGGACAAAGCCTCGAAACGATCAAAGAAGATCTACAGGAAAGCCGACCGCATATTTTCACCGGCGTGCCGAGGTTGTTCGAAAAATTCTATGCCGGAATTGTGGCCAAAGGAGCAGAAGCCGGAGGCATCAAATCCAAACTATTTGCATGGGCCGTTGGTCTTGCACTCGAATGGGAACCGGACCGAAAAAACGGGGCTTTTTACGAATTTCAACTCGGAATTGCCCGCAAACTCGTATTCAGCAAAGTCAAAGCTGCACTGGGACTAACCGAGATTCAAGCGGTCGCATCCGGGAGTGCTGCACTACAGTCAAAACTGGCTAGATTCTTCAATGGGGCAGGCATTCCTTTGCTCGAGGGTTATGGCTTGACGGAAACTTCTCCTGTAATTTCGGTGAATACGATTAATCAGCCCAACATGCTGAAAATCGGATCGGTTGGAAAGGTAATCAGCGGAGTGACAGTAGATTTTGCCGATGACGGCGAAATCAAATGCAAAGGTCCGAACGTGATGATGGGCTACTACAAAGAAGTGGAAAAAACGGCCGAAGTACTTCAGGATGGTTGGTTCTGCACCGGTGATATCGGCGAAATGGACAGTGAAGGATTCCTCAGTATCACCGATCGCAAAAAAGAAATTTTTAAGACGTCGGGAGGGAAATACATCGCTCCGCAAATTCTGGAAAACGCCATTAAGGAATCAGTTTTAATCGAACAGGTAATGGTTGTTGGAGAGGGAAAAAACTTCCCATCTGCTCTGATTGTCCCCTCTTTTGATGCCTTGAAGGTTTGGTGTAAAAAACACAATATTCCTTACGAAACAGATGCGGCCATAATCCGGAATCAAACCATTATTGACCGAATCTGGCAAGATGTTGAAAAATCGAATCAGAAATTCGGAAAATGGGAACAGGTTAAGAAAATCACACTCCTGCCAACGATATGGTCCATTGAAGGAGATGAATTAACGCCGACTTTGAAACTCAAAAGAAAGGAGATTCATAAAAAATACGCTGCAGAAATCGAAAGACTTTACGAAAACTGAAAACGGAAATTTGCTTAACCGATAAATGAATCGGTTATTTTACCGTTAATTTGCCACTCTCAAAACATAAAAAATGACTGCAAGATTTGATTACCTGACTGTATTTCTGATGACCGTCTCTGTCGGATTGTTTTTTTCAGGTTGTGAAAAAGAAGAAGGAGAAGGCGGAAGAAGTTCGATCAGCGGCATAGTGATCGAACAGGAAATGTCTGCTCCTCTGAACAATGAAGTCATTCGCGAATACCCTTTGGTTGATGAAAGGGTCTACATCATTTATGGTGATTCAACCGAAGTTTATGATGACGATATGCGCACGGATTTCGAAGGACGTTTCAAATTCCGATTTCTGAGAAAAGGAACGTACACCATATTTGCGTATACCGAATGCAATGTTATCCATGATGATGGATGCCAGGATGCCGGTGGAATATGGGCCATTAAGCGCAAGGTCGAAATCGGTAAAAATGAAGATGTCGTGCTCGAAAATATTGTAGTTCAGAATTATTGATTGAGTGAAAGCCTCCGGTTGGTTCCTCATTTTACTTTTGACGCTTGCATTGGTCAGTTGTAAAGTAGGACGGTTTATTATCTACAATTTTGCCGACATCAACGATTACAAGAAATTTCCGGCAAACGAAATTCAAAAAGGTCCTTCGATTTTCCATTTCCACGAGGCGAACATAGTAATTGCCCCCAAATCGTTGACCATTGCCGCTCAGGAATATGATTCCTTTGAATCGTTTTTAGAAACAACAAAAACCGTAGCTTTTCTGATCATCCGGAACGACTCAATTCTATACGAGTCTTACTTCAGTGGATACGACACGGCCTCAGTTGTCCCTTCTTTCAGCATGGCAAAATCAGTGACATCGATGTTGATCGGGTGTGCAATCGATGACGGCTTAATCGAGTCGGTTCATGACCCGGTTACAAAATATGTTCCCGAACTTTCCGAAAACGGATTTGGCGATGTCACCATCAGGCATCTCCTTCAAATGACGTCGGGTATGAAGTTCAACGAAAGTTATACCAACCCTTTCGGAGATGCAGCAACCTTTTACTATGGCAGAAACTTGCGCAAAGCTTGTCTCAAACTCGAGACGGATATCGCTCCGGGTGAGCAATTCGATTATGTGAGCGGAAGCACACAATTACTTGGTTTCATTCTCGACCGGGTGCTGGAGGACCAATCAATTTCAAACTATTTAGAACAAAAAATCTGGCAGCCGTTGGGTATGGAGTACGACGCATCCTGGAGCCTCGACAGGAAAAATAACGGTCTCGAAAAAACCTTTTGCTGCCTGAATGCACGTGCACGTGATTTTGCCAAACTGGGCCGATTGTATCTGCACGAAGGCAATTGGAACGGAACACAGATTATTTCGCAGGAGTGGGTCCAGGAATCCACGCGTCGCGACACGAAAGACGGCAGTATAAACCATTACCAATACCAATGGTGGCTCCCGTCACCCCAACATGACTTTGTTGCACAGGGCATTCTGGGTCAGTATGTATATGTACACCCTGAAAAAAATATCATCATCGTACGACTGGGTAAGAAGACCGGGAAATATAGCTGGTCTCCGCTTTTCACCTCATTGGCAGAAGGATATTAGCCCCATTCAATTGTTCCGGTTTCACAGTACAATCGTGTACCTTTGCAGCGATTTTTAAATCGTGTGCAGATGAAAATAAAGTGGTGGTTTCCTGTAG
>CAZJLZ010000118.1:0-9423 GCA_964546775.1 uncultured Cryomorphaceae bacterium
GGGTAATTTTTCGGCTTTGTTTTTCAGCATGTCAAAAGCGCGGATCAGCTTTTCACGTGTGCGGGAGGCAGGAATGACTTCATCGATATATCCCCGGTCGGCTGCGCGGTACGGATTCGCAAACATTTCTGCATACTCCGCTTCTTTTTCTTTCAGTTTGGCTTCCGGATCTTCGGCTGCGTTGATCTCCTTTTTGAAAATGATTTCGGCCGCGCCTTTGGCACCCATCACGGCAATTTCGGCCGTGGGCCACGCAAAATTCATATCGGCTCCGATGTGCTTGGAGTTCATGACGTCGTAGGCTCCACCGTAGGCTTTGCGCGTGATAACTGTAACTCTAGGCACTGTTGCCTCGCAAAATGCGTAGAGCAATTTGGCTCCGTTGGTGATGATCGCATTCCATTCCTGGTCGGTGCCGGGAAGAAAACCGGGTACATCTTCAAATACCAGAAGGGGTATATTGAAAGCATCGCAGAAGCGAACAAACCGCGCAGCTTTATTCGAAGCCTTGATGTCCAACACACCGGCCATAAAACCGGGTTGGTTGGCGACAATACCAATACTTCGTCCCGCAAGCCGGGCAAACCCGACGACGATATTTTCCGCAAAATCCTGATGTACTTCCAGAAAACTGTTTTCGTCGGTCACTTCTTCAATCACCTCGCGGATGTCGTAAGGCTGATTGGCGTTTTCGG
This sequence comes from uncultured Cryomorphaceae bacterium, assembly GCA_964546775.1. Lineage (GTDB taxonomy): Bacteria > Bacteroidota > Bacteroidia > Flavobacteriales_D > SKUL01 > SKUL01. The sequence continues at coordinate 696 of CAZJLZ010000118.1, forward strand.
GAATGATGTCATCGAGTTTGGGCCGCGATTCGTTGCCGGGCTCGTACTCCAACGCCGGAGGAAGTTCTTCGCAGTTGGGTGGCATGTAACTCAATAGGCGTCGGATATTCTGAATGCATTCGGCCTCATTCGCGCAGGCAAAATGGGTGACACCCGATTTGGTGGAATGCGCGGATGCACCACCGAGTTCTTCAGAAGTTACTTCCTCGTGCGTTACGGTTTTTACCACGTTTGGTCCGGTGACGAACATGTACGAGGTTTTCTCCACCATCATGATAAAATCGGTGAGGGCGGGAGAATACACCGCACCACCGGCGCAAGGTCCCATAATGGCCGAAATCTGAGGGATTACTCCCGAGGCAATTGTGTTGCGGTAAAAAATGTCGGCGTATCCGCCCAGCGAAACGACGCCTTCCTGGATTCGGGCGCCACCGCTGTCGTTGAGGCCGATGACCGGAGCACCGTTTTTCATCGCGAGATCCATGACACGGCATATTTTTTCGGCGTGTGCTTCGGCCAGTGATCCACCCAGAACCGTGAAATCCTGGGAAAACACATATACGAGGCGGCCTTCGATGTTTCCGTAGCCTGTTACAACACCGTCGCCATAAAAATGCTGTTGATCCAATCCGAAATTCACCGAACGGTGCGTCACCAGCATTCCGAGTTCTTCGAAAGAGTTTTCATCCAGCAGCAATTGTATGCGTTCTCTGGCGGTTAGTTTACCTTTGGAATGCTGCGATTGGATTCTTTTCTCACCGCCACCGAGGTGGGCCAGTCGAATTTTCTCTTCAAGTTCCTTTATTTTCTGGTTCATGGGCTCTGGTTGAGTGGCGGTAAAAATAGGAATTATCACAGGGGCATTAAAACTATATGGACATCTTCCGCAAATGAAAAAAGCCGGCACAAAGCCGGCTCGAAATGGAGTTTTGAAAAGGTTGATCAGAAGGCAAAACCGAGCCCCGCGCTAATCGGATAAAGTTCTGGACCTTCTTTCAGTTCGAACATCGGAGTGAGCCCATAACTTGCGTACAGCACAAACGGCCCGTAACCTACCCGAACCATTGCTTCAGCCGTGAAGAGGTTGAGGTTTGGAATACTTTCAACCCGGTTTACATAATCTACACCTTGTTCGTTGTAATTCTGAACGTACGAAGACATCAGACGGAATCCACCCACCACACCGGCCGCTACGTGGAAGGTTTTGGTCGGTTTCTGGCTGGTGTTGAATTCGATCATGAGCGGAACCCGCAGGTAAGTCGCGGAAATGGTGTTTCGGGTAAGATTTCTGACCGTATCCTCCATCATTGTTACCTCGTCACCAAAAGTGAGGTGGGTATTTTGTCTGAGTCGATAGTTGTTGAACTGTACGCCGAGTCCTGTGTAGATTCCAACATAGTCACCAATGAGTCGAAATTTAAGCTCGGGAAAATTGAGCGCGAGGCTGAACGATTTGGAATAATCAACCTCCATCTGGCTCAGGCCTTCCGGCAATTCCAACGATTCATTGTCGCCGATGTAACCATTGATTCCGAAGGTAACTCCCGACCAGTGCGTCAGCATATTTTTTCGGTGCCATTTGGAACCGCTGCTATTTTCGTCTTTTGGAACATCTTTGTTGGGGATCCATTCATCTTCTATTTTTTTCTCGAAGAGTACTTCGTCTTTCCCAGGTCGTTCAACAATTTTGAGCTGATGATTTCCGAGACGCACAATGGTGGTATCGCCGTCTTTAGGAGCGTTGCTGATTTCCAGACTATCAGATGGAGCGGTGCCGGTGGTGTCTTGTTGCGCATTGGCATTCACCGCGACCAACACTGCGAGAAATCCGATTAAATTTTTCATTGTATTGTTTTTTTTAAATGGTTTATTGATGTGACGCGGAGGATATATCAGAAGTTACAGGCTACAAAATTTATTTTTCCGCAGATGTTACGGAGTGCCACCTCAGGCGACCGGGGCAGATTATTTACTGGATTTGCTCCTGTATACTTCGAATGCTCCGAGACGGAAAGTAGAAGAATAGACTTCTTCCTCAACATCTGCTTTTTGCTCAATCAACACTTTTTCCTCGGAAATGTTTTTGGCTTTATCGAGCAGCGTTTGTCCTGCAAAGCTTACAAGTGAGCCCATAAGGCTTCTGGATCGTTCTTCTGAGACTTCTGCCACCGGCTCTTCCTCTTCAAAACCGGGTAACGTAGGTTGCGCTAATTTTTCGGTGGAAGCAACGAATTCCGGTTTTGGAGAATCCATCGGTAAAAGTCCTGTAGGCTTAACAGGAATGGACTCCATGGTTTGTAAGGGCTCAGGCTCATTGGCATTCAACAACTCGACATGAACTTCCGGTGCGGATTCTTCCGGTTGTTGCTTTACTTTTTGAAGAGCGGCAACTTTTGAAACAGAAGCAATTTCGGGCACCATGATTTCCGGTGAAGCAACCGTTACATTCACTTCGGGCAAAAGAACCGGAGTTTCCTGAATGGGTTCAGGTTCGAAATCCTGAACGAGAGGAGTATCGGGTTCTGAAATGTTAAAGAGCGAGATGGTGAATACTGCTCCGGCAAGCAATGCTGCAACCGAACTGTACCGCAACACAATCGGAATAACCGGCGCAAACTTTTTCAGTTTCTTTTTCTCTGGAAAACGGATGTCCAATTCGGGTTGAAGCCGGGTTTTTTGAAACAGTTGGAATTCTTTCGACAGGGTAATATCTCCGGCTATTTTTTCTTCGAGGGTTTTTGCATCCGCAGGACTCAACTGTCCTTCCAGCAATGCAATCAAATCTTCATCCTGATCGGTGAACAACAATGTTTCACGAGCATCGAAGAGCGTGTCATTGTCAGATAGAACAACATCGTCGGTATCAACTTCGCCATATTCCTGAAAAACCTGTTTCCAGTCCGGATGCTGATTCAGGAAATTTTGTAGTTCGCGCTCCTGTGCAGGGTTGAGGTTTCCTTCGTAGAAATCCAGAAAAAATGCCTCGCAGTTATGAATGTTTATGGTGCTCATATCACTACCTCCATTTTTCCTAAGTACGCTTTCAATGTTTTGCGGGCTCTGAATATGTACACCTTTACCTGGCTTTCGTTCAGTCCGCAAATTTCCCCGATTTCGGCATAATTGTAACCTTCATAATCCCGCAACAGAACAACATTCCGTTGAATTTCCGGTAAGCGCAACAAGGCGCCGTTCAGAATTTCGCTGAGATCGCTGCCCGATAATTCTCCACCGGATTGTTCGGTTGAAACTGTTTCTATATCCGCGTTGCGTTTTTCTTTGCGCAGGCAGTCAATCATATAATGGTATCCGGTAGAAAACAGATAAGACTTAGCTTTGGCTCCCTCCACTTCATGCCTACGCTCCCAAAGACGGGCAAAAGCTTCCTGCACGACGTCGCGCGCCAGTTCCCGGTCGCGAACAGATTTCAAAATAAAACGGTAAAGCCCATCAGAGTGCTCTTCTACACAGCGGTTATAGTCTGCAGTTAACATATTGGCCAATAGCGGTTATATCAGATAGGACGATCAACCAAAGCGAAAGTTACAGCCTCTGATGAAATTTTTTTCAGAATGGAAATAATCAATCGAGCTTCAGCACGGTAAGGAATGCTTCCTGCGGAACTTCCACGTTTCCGACCTGCCGCATACGCTTCTTGCCTTTCTTTTGCTTCTCGAGTAGTTTCCGTTTTCGGGTAATGTCTCCACCGTAACATTTTGCGGTAACATCTTTTCTGAGAGCCCGCACTGTTTCACGCGCAATAACTTTTGTACCGATTCCGGCCTGTATCGCAATTTCGAATTGTTGGCGGGGTATGAGCTCGCGCATTTTCTGACAGATTCTTTTTCCCAGATCATACGCATTGTCTCTGTGAATCAACGCCGACAGTGCATCTACCTGATCACCATTGAGCATGATGTCCAGTTTTACAAGGTGGGAGATCTTGTTGCCGATCGGGAAATAATCGAAGGAGGCATATCCCCGGGAAACGGTTTTAAGCTTGTCGTAGAAGTCGAAAACAATTTCACCAAGCGGCATTTCAAAAGTCAGTTCTACGCGGTCTGACGTCAGATAAACCTGGTTTTTAAGGTCGCCGCGCTTCATGATACACAATGTCATAATCGCACCGGTATACTCAGATTTGGTGATGATCTGCGCTTTGATGTACGGTTCTTCTACATCCTCAATGTAATTGGGTTCGGGTAGATCGGAAGGATTGTTGATGACCAGCGTTTCGCCTTTTTTGGTGTGACAGATGTAGGAAACGTTTGGTACGGTGGTGATCACGGTCATGTCAAACTCCCGTTCGAGCCGCTCCTGTACGATTTCCATATGGAGCATTCCGAGAAAACCGCAGCGAAAACCAAAACCAAGGGCTGCCGAAGATTCCGGTTCAAAAACCAACGATGCATCGTTGAGTTGCAGTTTTTCGAGTGCAGCACGAAGATCTTCAAATTCGTCAGTATCCACTGGGTAAATTCCGGCGAATACCATCGGTTTCACATCTTCGAATCCTTTTACAGCAGCAGCGCAAGGTCTATCCACGTCCGTGATCGTGTCTCCGACTTTAATATTCGCCGCGCTTTTTATGCCTGAAATAATGTAGCCAACGTTTCCTGTGCGAACTTCTGGTTTCGGTACCGGTAATAATTTTAGGATACCCACTTCATCGGCTTCGTATTGCTTGCCGGTATTGAAAAATTTCACGCGGGTACCTTTTTTCATTACCCCGTTGAGTACGCGGTAGTAAGCGATAACCCCCCGAAAAGGGTTGTATACCGAATCAAAAATCATAGCCTGTAATGGAGCTGCAGGATCTCCTCCTGGCGCGGGAATTCGCTCAATAACCGCTTTAAGAATGGCTTCTACACCCATCCCGGTTTTTCCGCTGGCCGGAATGATGTCTTCAGCTTTACATCCGGTGAGTTCGATGATCTGGTCGGTTACTTCCTCCGCCATGGCGCTGTCGAGGTCCATTTTGTTGAGAACTGGTATGATTTCCAGATCGTGCTCAAGCGCCAGATAGAGGTTGGAAATGGTTTGCGCCTGAATGCCCTGGGTTGCATCGACAATCAGCAAAGCACCTTCGCAGGCCGCAATGGATCGGGAAACTTCGTAAGAGAAATCCACGTGGCCGGGTGTGTCGATCAGATTCAACACATAGGGCTTGCCTTCGTAGATGTGATCCATCTGAATGGCGTGGCTTTTTATGGTGATTCCGCGTTCCCTTTCGAGGTCCATATCATCCAGCGTTTGCTCCTGCATTTCTCTGGCACTGATGGTGTTGGTGATTTGTAGCAAACGATCGGCCAGCGTGCTTTTGCCGTGGTCGATATGCGCGATGATACAGAAATTGCGGATGTTCTCCATAGAACTCAAATGGTGTCTGAATTAAAGTGCAAAAATACCCTTTTTTAACGCTGTTTAATACTATCCCTGGCTGCAATGATGGAATAAAATAAGTGTTACATATAGCTATTTTATTAAATTTGTTGCGGTGCCCTGACAGAACCGGCAACTATTTTACCCGGGTAAACGTCAATGAGTACATATCAATCAAACCAAAAACATCATGAAAAAGTTTATCATTCTATTAGTTGCAGTATTTGTTTTTCCGGTATTGGCTTCTGCTCAGCAGAGCGACAAAATTCAACAGGCGTATACTCAGGAGGAGATTGATGCTATCATAGCGCAGGATCCCAATGAAATGGCCTTTTTGGAGTATATGGCCGACCGTGCGGTTAATATGCAAACCATGAACGGCGATATCTCTGCTTTGCCCGAAATCAGTGAGTTGAACGCATTGAAAAAGAATTCATCGATTCCGGATGTTAATGCGGAAAACTTTGATGCTGAAGCGTTCAATCCATTGGCCTATAATCTGGACCTGGAGAACACTGTTTACCAGTATCGCCTTGGAAATTCAAATCAGGTAGTTCAGATACTTTCTGAGAATCGTACCCGACACTTGTTTGATTCAGGTCAATAATTTTTTACCGAACTTCTTCATTTACCATCTGATCAGGAATCGGGATTGTTCAGTTTTGTCCAAAATTCATTTATGAAACGGATTACCATTTTTCTATTATTCTTATTGTTTGCAGGCACAACTGTTTTCGGACAAGCCACGAAGCGAACATATGAGATTACCAACTCTGGCGTGATCAATGACCTCGAAGTATATTATTCCGCACTTGACAATTACGATCTGGACCGACATCGGCTTATTGATCAGAACAGAACAATTGTTTTCGATACCGGAGTAGGGATCGTATTATTTTCTGTCGAAAAGCTGGAAACAGAATTTGGCAGAAAACGAGATAGTCGTTTTATGAATAAAACCGGAAATGAACCGGTTTATCCCTGGCTTTGGTCCTTGACTGAAGATGGTCGTATCATGGACAAACGCATTCAAAATGCACTCATAGAATAGTAAATATGATTAAAGCATCTCCATCGATAGCCCTGTTTATAACAGGGCTATTTTTAATAAGTACTTCACTCTCTGCACAGGAATATTTTTTGGACGGGAGCTTAAACGGCCAAACCATTGAAACCTGCGGTGGTACACTCTATGACAGCGGTGGTCCGAATGGTGAATATGGATCTTCGGAAGATTATACAGTAACTTTCTGTACGGCCGATGAAGAAGAATGTTTGAAAGTAGACCTGAGTTCTTTCAGCACTGAAAGTGGTTTTGATTTTCTTAATGTTTTCGATGGTCCGGATGAAGATGCAACCCTGATTGGTAGTTTTGCCGGCCAAAACGCACCAGATGTACTGTATGCCAGCGGTGCCTGTATGACTTTTAATTTTACTTCAGATGGCAGTGTCACGAGTTCGGGATGGTCGGCAGATTTTTCCTGCCAGTGCGACACCACAACGTTTGATGGTATTGGAGCCGGATGTCCTAATATAAGCCTGGGTGAAGATTCACTGAGTTTAGCAGGAGATTTTTCTGTCTATTGTGATGATAATTGTACAACCGTTTATGCGGGAGTACTGGAAACAGGATTAACTACAGAGTATACGGCGTCTTCGATTGAATACAATCCTCCTTATCCGTTTAATGCCGGAACGGGATTTTCGGTAGGAACTGACGACGTTTGGAGTTCTGCGCTTACCATACCCTTTAATTTCTGTTATTTCGGTAACACCTATAATCAGGTGATAGTTGGTTCCAATGGCTTACTATCATTTAATACAGCATTTGCCGGTGGGTTTTGTCCATGGGCTTTTACTGCTGAATGTCCGAGTCCTCTATTGCCCTCAAACAGTATTTTCGGTGTGTACCACGACATTGATCCTAGTGTTTGTGGAGATGCAAGGTATGCCATTCTCGGAGAAGCGCCGTGTCGGGTTTTTGTCCTCAATTTTGATAATGTTTGTCATTTCAGTTGTAATGAACTTACTTCAACTACACAGGTGGTGCTTTATGAAACTACAAATGTTATTGAAGTATATGTTGAAGATAAACCAACTTGTTCGGGGTGGAACAGTGGAAATGCTGTTATTGGAATTCAAAATATCGGTGGCACGCAAGGCTATGTTGCCCCCGGCAGACAGACAGGTCCATGGTCTGCATCTGAAGAAGCATGGCGATTTACCCCGGATGGTACACCAAATTATGCGATCACATGGTATGATGTTGATGAAAATATTATCGGAAACGGATCTTCCATCGATGTATGTATTCCTCCTACCGGAACATCTTATGTTGCAGAAGTCCTGTACACCAGTTGTGACGGATCTTTAATCGCCGAGGTGGATACCATCAATATCGGAATCGATTTGGAAGTTGAGTCACAGGTAGAACCCGTAAGTTGCGGAGATAATTGTGATGCCTCAATTTCAGTTACTCCCGGATTGGGAACAGAACCATATACCTATGACATCGGATTTGGACCCCAGGACGAAAATATTTTCGAAGGTTTGTGTCCCGGTGAATATACCATAGCCGTTGCAGATGCTATTGGATGTACAGACTACGAGTATTTTGTGATTGAACAACCGCCAATTCCCAATCCCGGACAAGACACTGAAATTTTTGCGTGCGAATCTGATGGACCTTTTAATATGACGGACTTTCTGAATGGAAATCCCGATGATAATGGCCAATGGTTTGATGAACAATTGGAATCTGTCTCGGAAATTTTTGACCCTGCGGTTAATAGTTCCGGCTTATATACCTATTTGGTCGGTGCAGAACCGTGTGATACCACCGCCACGCTATTGATTCAAATTGCGTCAACTGTATATGCCGAGCAGGATGCAGCAATTTGTGAAGGTGAAAATTATACGTTACCCGATGGTGTTACCGTATCTCAGGAGGGTGTTTATGAGGTAACGTTGCCATCAGTGGAAACGGGCTGTGACAGTGTAATCACTACCATTCTCGAAATTTTCCCCAATTTTGAAACCACTGCCACGGCTGCGCTTTGCGGCGATGAAACGGTGGAATTACCCGATGGCACGGTTGTAAGCGAAACTGGTGTGTACGTTGTCGTTTTACCGACAATCAATGGCTGCGACAGTACCATAACGACAACTGTGACAGCAGTTTCTGTTAATCCAGGTCAATATACGCCTACCTGCACAGGCCAGTTTGTAGCCAATTTGAATGGTTCCTCCTCACCGGCAGATCCGGAGGCAACGTTAACATGGTCCGGACCGGACGAGCTTGCATTTGATGACGTGAACAATCCGAATACGCAAGTAACCGCTGATG
>CAZJLZ010000119.1:0-2531 GCA_964546775.1 uncultured Cryomorphaceae bacterium
GCGGGTACCACTTTGGTGAGTTTGGGAAGACCCCAGATGATGAGCATGGTCAACGCCACCAAGCTGAGGAGTATGAACAGCGGACTACCCGTCAACCATTCACCATCGGGTGATTTAAACTGATCGAGTTGCGACATGAAAATGATGATTGCGAGACCGTTTACAAATCCGAAAATAACCGGGTGTGGAACCAGTCGCATGAATTTACCAAGCCGAAAAACTCCTGCAAGAATCTGTAACAGTCCGGCTAATACCACCGCGGCCAAAACGTATTCCACCCCGTGAGAAATTGCCAGGGCTACAATAACTACAGCAACTGCTCCGGTGGCGCCTGAAATCATTCCGGGGCGACCGCCAAGAATTGACGTCACAAGGCCCATTACAAAAGCAGCATACAGTCCGGTGAGGGGAGACAATCCGGCAATCATCGCGAAAGCTACGGCTTCTGGAACGAGTGCCAGTGCTACGGTCAGACCGGATAACACCTCTGTTTTGTAGTTTACTTTTTGGGAAAGATCGAAAAGGTTGAAATACTTTTTAATCATGTTGGTTAGGGTAAAAAGGATGATCCACAGAAAAATCTGCGACGGGAGAATTGAAAAATGTTAAAAAATAGGAGCCGTTATGGCGGCGTATTGCCGGAGAATGCGTTGAAGGAACCTGTTTTCATAGCGGCGGCAAAGGTAGTATTTTCAGAGTTTGTATTTAATCTAAAAAGTAAGCAATTTTGGGCCGCTCGTTAAACCGTAAATATAAAAGGACAAAATTGTCCGAATTTAAAAGATTGTTGTATCTTTGTCCCGACAAAAGAACAGAGAATGTTTTCAAAAGCATGTGAATACGCCATCCGGGCAACGCTGCATATAGCGCAGGAGTCGCTGAAAGGACGAAGGGTGGGGCTGAAAGAAATCGCTAAAGCCATCGATTCGCCGGTAGCGTTTACAGCAAAAATTCTGCAGATTTTGTCCCGAAATAACATTGTTCAATCGTTGAAAGGACCCACTGGTGGATTCGAAATCGAACACGGTCAAATTGCAAAGACCAAACTCAGCCAGATTGTTTTTGCCATCGACGGCGATAAAATTTATCAGGGTTGCGGATTGGGACTGAGCAAGTGCGATGCGGAAAAACCCTGTCCGGTTCACTTCCAGTTTGTGGCCATCCGCGATGAAATGCAGAAGATGCTTGAAGAAACCAGTGTACTCGAACTGGCAGAAGGTCTTGAAGAAGGTATGACCTTTCTGAAGAGGTAAAAAAATTTCAATCAAAAAAGGACAAAAAAGTCTTAAATACACTCGGAAAACCCAAAACATAAAAACTAAACTTCATAAAACATAACATCATGAACATTCAGGCAAACGCAAACATCGGCGAGCTCGTCGCCCAGGATTACAGAACCGCATCCGTTTTTCAGTCATACGGAATCGATTTTTGTTGTCGCGGAAACCGCAGCATTGAAGAAGTATGCGACAAACAGGAAATTGCAGCGGATAAACTGATCAACGAACTCGTAGCAGTAGTGACCAAAAATGCGATTGCAAGTGCCGATTATCAGAACTGGCCTGTCGACATCCTGGCCGAGCACATCGTAAAAACCCACCACGGCTATATCGAAGAAAAAACACCAGTCATCCAACAGTATCTCGACAAACTGTGCAAGGTTCACGGTGATCGTCATCCGGAGCTATTTGAGATAACCGCTCATTTCAATGACTCTGCCGGAGCACTGGCGGCCCACATGAAAAAAGAGGAACTCATACTTTTCCCATTTATCCGCAAAATGGCCGATGCCGCGCGCCACGGAAAGAAATTGGAACCCGCGCGTTTTGGTTCGGTGGAAAATCCAATTGCCATGATGCACGAAGAGCACGACGCAGAAGGTGAACGTTTTCGCACCATCGCCAAACTGAGCGACAACTACACTCCTCCAGCCGATGCATGCGCAACGTACTCGGTAACGTTTGCCATGCTCTCCGAATTTGAAAACGATCTGCATTTGCACATTCACCTCGAAAACAACATTTTGTTTCCGAAAGCAATTGCGATGCAGCAAAACGCATAAAAAATGAAAAACCTGTTGATGATTTTCGCCGTGTTGATTTTCGGAGCCTGTACCAACACTCCTGAATCCAAAAACATCGGTCACTTGCATGAAACTGCTCATCACGATGTGAACCACGGCACTCTTTCCGAGGTCATTGAATTAAACAACGGCTCAAAATGGAAGGCAGATCCGGAAATGTTCAGTCATGTGGAAGCCATGAAAAAGTCGGTAAGCACTTTTTCCGGACAATCGGTAGAAGATTACCATGTGCTGGCAGCCGAACTCGGCGATCATACACAACAGTTCATTTCCAGTTGTACGATGAAGGGCAAAGGCCACGACGAACTTCACAAATGGTTGCACCCGTATATGCAACAAGTGCAGGAACTAGAAAAAACCGAAAACCCGGAAACTGCTGAAAAGCTCGTAGCCCAATTGAACCAGTCTCTTTTGCGGTTTGAGGAATATTTCAAATAGGTGTTAAGTT
>CAZJLZ010000120.1:0-3690 GCA_964546775.1 uncultured Cryomorphaceae bacterium
TAACCACGGAGGCCACAAAGCACGCACTGAGAGCGCAAAGACATCTCCGTGCTCTTTGTGAAAACCTTCGTGCTCTTTGTGGTTCAGCTCATCGGTTTTAACCACGGAGACCACAAAGAAAGCACTGAGACCACAAAGAATTCTCCGTGAACTTTGTGAAAACCCCGCTAACAGCGGGCAGGCTTGGCGCCCTTGGTGGTTCAGTTAGCTTTGTTTACTGACCTTTCATGTTCTCGTGTTGTCAACATCCACTTCAATACCCCCGAAATATTAAACCCAAATTATGCAATAGGAGGAGTGAAAAGCTCCGAACTACTTGCATTAGTTGGGGTAACCCCGATCTAGAGAATCACTTTTTCAGTGCAGCGAAGCAAACTGTAAAAGATTGATTCTCTTTATCGAATATGCATTTGGCCCAAGCCAATGCATATTTTGGGTTAAACCTCCTGCAAACCTTAACGAGTGAATAATTGTTCTCCTCCCTGGAGTACTTTCGCAGCAATTTGCTTTTCTGCTTATTGCTGAGGCGCGAGTAGCCAATTGCCCAGATCATGGTGATTTTCTGAGTGCGGTCGAGGTTGTCGTAAAATTCATCGCGCAGCTTTTCAAAATCCGGCACATCAACCGGGTAATCACCCGAAGTATCGAGCGGAACTTTGTAAAACCTTTTGGTCATCTCTATATCAGCACCGGCATATCAATCGAGGTGTTATCCTGAAAAACAGATGTCCTAAGAGTTCTTTTCGAGTAATTCTGAAGGAAAATTTATGAGGATGTTTTGATGGTTTGACTACGGCAGGAGGCCGGAAAACCGGAAGCGTAACAGGAGACTACACTTAACGGGGAATGATATTACTTTTTTATCATTTTACCTGTAGAAACCGTTCCCTGTCGGTTGCATTTATACAAATAGATGCCGCCTGCCAGTTCAGATAGATCAAAGGCGGAGGTGTTGGTAAACTGGTGTTCAAAAACTTTTCTTGATGACATATCATAAATTTCAATCGTCGTGGGTCCATCAGATACAATATTGACCGTACTATAAAAAGGATTGGGAAATATACCGACTTCAGTAGGCTTGCCCAAAGTTTGCACAGTGAGTGCGACATCATGGGACAATTTTGCCAGATACATATCATAGCTGCCGGAGTTGACAACCGTTGTATTTGAAAAGTCGAGGGAATAGCTCCCGAAGTAACCGGTTAAATAGACGTTGTTATCCGGACCGCTTCCCAGGCTCATCCCATAATCATCGTCTTGGCCGCCAATAGCGGTTGCCCATAACGCATCGCCATCCACATCGTATCCGGCCACAAAAGTCTCATTAAAACCTGTATTGGAATTAATCAAAGGAAAGCCGCCGAAATTAAGAAAGGAACTTTGAAAATAGCCTGTAACAAATATGTGTCCATCAGTATCGACACAGACATCAACCCCATAATCATTGCCCGTTCCTCCCGGAGTTCTTCCCCATAATGCATTGCCACTGCTATCGTATTTTGCCAAAAACATCGCGATATTTCCCGCAGTACCCAAAGTATCTTCTCCAAAAGCCAGCGAATGCTGGAAATATCCCGTCAAATAAACGTTTCCTTCAGGATCGGAGGCTATTCCGTTTCCTGAAGCATAGTTGCCATTGAACGGCACCAAGGCGCATTCTGCCCAGATATTGTTGCCTTCGGAGTTGAACTTCGCTGCGAATACTTCTTGATAGGTATCCTCATTGGGACTTACCACCGTATTGTTGCCAAACTGCGCTTCATTTTGAAAAGAACCCGTTACCAAAATATTGTCCTGTGCGTCCACAAAAACGTCTTCGCACAAATCATAGCCCGAACCGGCAATTTGTTCTGCCCAAACCACATTTCCGTTTACGTCATATTTGGCTATAAACCCATCATGACTTCCTTGGTATATAAAGGTGTGGTCTCCAAAAGAAATATTATCATTCCAAAAGTAACCGACGATGTAAACATTGCCCTCGGAGTCGGCGGCGACACCCCGTGCTCGCTCACAACCCAAACCTACGGGACTTCTGGACCAAACCACATTGCCATCCGAATCATACTTTGTCAGGAAAATATCAAGGCAATTGCTGCTATTTGTAGAATTATTGCTCAATTCGGTTGTTCCAAAGGAAACGGTAGAACTCACAAAATACCCTGTGATAAATACATTGCCCTGTGAATCGGTACAAATCCCGTAAGCATGATCGTCACTTGATCCGCCCCCGCTTTTTGCCCAGAGAACATTTCCCGCTTCGTCGTATTTGGCAATAAAAATATCTAAACTTCCCTCGCCGGAGTTGTACAATGTAAAATCGCCGATAGAAAAAGTCTGCCCCTGAAAAGTACCGGTTACAAATACGTTTCCGTTCGCATCCGTACAAACCGCATTGCCAAATTCATTGCTCAGGCCACCTTCGGATTCGGCCCAGATCCAAAGAGGGTTTTGCGAATAACTTGCCCCGATGTAGACAAGCGACAATATCAATGTGAAAACAACCTTAAATCGCATCTCGTTTTTAGCTCAAATCCAAAGAGGAAATATAAGAATTTTCCCCACGGCACCATCAAACTGCTCACCCCGACCTACTTCTCGACCTTATAGACGACAACTCCGACCTAAATTTTTGGAAAGAACGGCTTCGTTAGGTGCGGTAAAACCTTAACCGTTCAGACGGGCAGGCAAGGTGCGCAAAGATTACACGAGGATCGCAAGGGCTTTAACCACGGAGGCCACAAAACCGGCACTGAGACCACAAAGAATCTCCGTGTACTTTGTGAAAATCCTTCGTGCCCTCCGTGGTTCAGTTAGCTTCGGTTTGACTTTTCATTTTCTCGCGTTGACAACATCCACTTCAAAACCCCCGAAATGTTAAACCTCCTGCAAACCTTAACGACTGAATAATTGCTCTCCTCGCTGGAGTACTTTCGCAGTAATTTGCTTTTCTGTTTGTTGCTGAGGCGCGAGTAGCCAATCGCCCAGATCATGGTGATTTTCTGAGTGCGGTCGAGGTTGTCGTAAAATTCATCGCGCAGCTTTTCAAAATCCGGCACATCAACCGGGTAATCACCCGAAGTATCGAGCGGAACTTTGTAAAACCGTTTGGTCATCTCAATTTCAGCACCCGCATATCGATCGAGGTCTTCCAGAAACTCACTTTCGGTCTCATCAACTTTAATTTTAGGCAGAAACGCTCCAAATTCTTTTTCAACTATTTCCCGCGCAGCCTCTTCGTCATCGTATTGTTCAATGGAAGCCAGGTCCAACTGATTGAAATATTCAAAATCTTCCAACAGCGTTTGTTTGCTGACCTCAAATTCCGGATTCTCGTCTATGCGCCAACTCACCAGTTCTGCCCTGCGCTGCCGGTATGTATTGTTATTATAATTTTCTTCTGCCCAGCGACTGATTGTTTCAGACGCCGCCGGATAGCGCAAAACCCTGTTCAAAATCATCTCAGATTTTTCGACATTTTCACAAAGCCATTTTTCTTCTCTTTCACCGAGAACAATTCCTTTCAACAAATAATTGCAACTGGACCTGATCTCCTCTATCTGATTTTCGCGCAGCACATTTGCCTCCTCAAACGATTTTCTAAACAATTCAAAAAGCTGTTGGCTGACATCCAATGGCAAACTATTGATGGGTTCGGTTCTTTTACCATAGCTCTTTAAACTGTTTACC
>CAZJLZ010000121.1:0-2988 GCA_964546775.1 uncultured Cryomorphaceae bacterium
TCGTATTTAAGGTTCAAAAGGATCGGTTGTTATGGCTCCTTTCTCCTTTTTTGGAAATATTATTATTGGGGAATCAGGTAGTTATAGCGCTGATTGGCGGAATTTCAAAAAAACGTAGATGGAAGTAAACGACAATTTATCGGACAAGGGGAAGTACGATTACGCGTTGGTGCAGCGCGCTGTAGATGGTGACCAAAAGGCGTTTGCCGAATTGATGGAACGTTATCGCGACGCGATTTTCTTCATGTTGCTCAAAATGGTCAACAACCGTGATGATGCCGATGATCTTACGATCGAAGCATTTGGAAAAGCCTTCAACCGCATCAAGCAATACCAACCAAACTACGCCTTCAGTACCTGGCTGTTCAAAATCGCTTCGAACAACTGCATCGATTTTCTCCGGAAAGAGAAAAAGAAGAAAATGGTTTCGCTCGACAATTCCATTTCCGGCGAAGACGGCGACGAAATGACTTTTGAAGTCCGCGATGTTGAACCCGATCCAGAAGAAACCCTCATGAAAGGTCAGAAGGCGGAAGCCATGCGCGAAGTCGTCGACAAGCTGAAACCGCGTTACCGCGAACTCGTGATTCTGCGTTATTTCAAAGAATACTCCTACGAAGAAATCGCCGATGAACTGGATCTTCCTTTGGGAACTGTTAAAGCGCAGTTGTTTCGTGCACGCGAGTTTTTATCTCAATTGCTGAAACATACCAAAGAGCGGATCTGAAGCGAGCATGTCGCATCAAGTAATTTTTGATCATTTTCCGGAGTTGAATGACGTGCAGCGAAAACAAATTGCTACGCTGAAACCACTTTATGAAGCCTGGAACGCTCAGATCAACGTCATTTCCCGAAAGGACATGGATCAGTTTTATGTCCGCCACGTACTCCACAGTCTTGCCATTGCGAAGGTAATCCAGTTCAAACCCAACACACGCATTCTCGATGTCGGTACCGGCGGTGGTTTTCCCGGCATTCCGCTCGCGATTCTTTTTCCGGGGAGTGCGTTTCATCTTGTGGATTCCATTGGGAAGAAAATAAAAGTAGTGGATGATGTCGCGGATCAACTTGCTTTAAAAAACGTTACTGCCGCAAAAGACCGGGTAGAAGTATTGCCGGGACAGTATCACTTTATCGTCAATCGTGCCGTGGCTTCTATGCCGAAGTTGCTGGATTGGGTGAAAGGAAAGATCAGCAAAGAACAGTTCAATACAATGCCCAATGGAGTGATCAGTCTGAAAGGAGGCGATCTGAAGGAAGAGCTATCGGCGATCAAAGGAGTAGAAACTTTTGATATCGCTTCATACTTTGATGATCCTTTTTTCGAAACGAAGAAGGTGGTATACATTCCGAGGTGATTTTTATACAATACCTTTATTGCGTAAAAATTCTTATTGATTCCAACTGCTCAGAAATTCTTCAGAAGTCATAACCGGAATTGCCGGTTTTTTGAAATCTTTTCCATTCCTGGTGATTAGAACAGAGCAATCGGATTGTATGGCGTTGTAATATTGAACTGCATCCTCAAAATCCTGAAAATTTGAATTCAGGCTTTTGTCTACAATATGTTGATTCACTTCACATACTCCACAGATGATAGCAAACTTCCTCAATTTGACCATTACAGATTTTACCGGCTCGTACTTGGACAAAATATAGGAGATGGTGGTGAAAGAAATCGGCGTAGCTACCAGTTGTAGTTTCTTTTGATCGGCGAGTGTGGCAATCTTTGCAATAGGTTCATAGAACGGATCTCGTTCTGAGAGTAAATCGAGAATAATGTTGGTGTCGAGAAATACCTTTTTCATCGGTGCTTTTTCTCTCTATGATCTCCGAGTGCTTTTTTGTAATCCAGATCAACCGGTACATTCGTTTTGCTGGAAAGACTTTTCACGAAAGATGAAATTTCAATATCATCATCTTTTCCATTGTCAGTGGTCAATGAATTCAGATAACTTTCAATGAGGCGCGACAGGCTAACTTTCTTTTCTGCCGCATATACTTTCGCTCTTTCAATGATCCTTTGATCGAGCTTTAAAGTGAGTTTGGTGTCCATAGCTTATCAGATTGTACGTACAAATATAACGAATTTGAACGTATAATTCGATTTCCTCCCTTGATTAACAATAGACGATCAGAATGTCTCTGCGACTTTGCTCCTTGGCGTATTAGCGTGAAACTCCGGTGCGTCCAAGACTCGCGCCTTTACGCGCTTACTTCAAACTGAAGCGAGCTCAGGTTTTTGTACAAACCATCTTCCCGGGCAATCAGGTCCTGGTGCGTGCCGGATTCGACAATTCTTCCGTTTTCGACCACCAGTATTTTGTCGGCATTCTTGATCGTCGAAAGCCGGTGTGCCACGACAAATGAGGTGCGCCCTTTCATCAATTCTTCAAGCGCTTCCTGAACCAGGCGTTCTGATTCGGAGTCGAGTGAACTGGTGGCCTCATCCAAAATCAATATCGCCGGGTCTTTCAGAACTGCTCTTGCGATGGCAATGCGTTGACGCTGTCCGCCGGATAATTGTATTCCGCGCTCACCAACCAACGTTTCATAACCCTCTGGAAATGAAAGAATGAACTCTTCGGCGTTTGCTTTTTTCGCGGCCAATTGAATTTCTTCAAACGACGCATTTACATCTCCGTAAGCAATGTTTTCACGAATGGTTCCTCCAAACAAAATCACATCCTGAGGTACAATGGCCATTTGTGAACGCAGCTCGTTCAGTTCGTAATCTTCCATTGGTCGTTGATCGATGTAAATCTGACCGCTGTTGATGTTGTAAAACCGCAGAATCAACGCGGTGATCGTTGTCTTTCCCGCACCGCTCGGTCCAACTATTGCAATCGTTTCACCTTTGGCAGCTTCGAAGCTGATGCCATTCAACACCCGAAGATCTTTCCTGCCCGGATAGGCGAAATGAACGTCTTCGAATTTTACTTCACCTTCAATAACCACGTTAGTAGCAGGATCGGCTTTCACGGTAAT
>CAZJLZ010000122.1:0-4367 GCA_964546775.1 uncultured Cryomorphaceae bacterium
GTAGCTACGATGTGACTTTGCCATCTGTCATCACCGGCTGTGACAGCACGATTACGACCAATGTTACTGTCAATCCATTGCTTACTTCATCCCAAGACTTTACGATCTGTGAAGGGGAATCGGTTGCGCTGCCCGACGGAACCTCTGTCAGCACTTCCGGTAGTTACGACGTTACTTTACAATCAGTCGTCACCGGATGTGACAGTACGATTACGACCAACGTAACAATAAATGGTCTGGTGACTGTACAGAATCTGCTAGAAGAGTGTGACCCGGACGGAACCAATTATACAGTAAGTTTTGAAATTTCAGGTGGAGATATTTCTACTTATTCCGTTGGCGGCAATTCCGGAACTATATGGCCAGGTGATCCCCAAATATTCATCAGCGATCCGATTCAAGAGGGAACAGCCTACAATTTTATTGTGGAAGATGGCAACGCCTGCAATACGATCAATCTGACCGGAACCATTTCCTGCTCATGTCCGGCATCTGCCAATATCAGCGGAACAACATCCATTTGCGAAAGTGAATCGACCATCATAACATTTGGATTCTCCGGAGACGGACCATTCGATGCGGTGTACTCTGACGGAACAAACACCTTCACGCTAACTGGTGTGAATGATGGTCACACGGTTTCGGTTACACCAACCGAAACGACAACCTATTCTCTGGTAAGTATGAACGACCAGAATTGCAACGGCAACGCGTCCGGATCGGTGGTTGTCTCTGTAAATCCACCACATTTTACTACTTTTGATTTAGATATTTGTGAAGGCCAAAGCGTTACTCTCCCTGATGGACAAAGTGTCGACGAAGCCGGAAGCTATCCGGTAACATTGGTTTCATCCACCGGTTGCGACAGCACCATTACCACCAATGTATCGATCAGCGATATCCTTACCAGTGAAGAAACGGTCAGTATCTGCATCGGCGACAGCTACATTCTACCAGACGGCACCGAAGTCAACGATGAAGGAGTTTTTGAAAGCACGTTGGTTTCAACCAGCGGCTGCGACAGCGTTGTCACCACGACTGTTCAGATCCTTACAATTCCGGATGCAGGTAACAACGGATACGTAACGGTTTGTGCAGATGACGCAGCTTTCGATTTATTCTCACAACTGGGTGGAACTCCGGACGCATCTGGCTTGTGGACGGCTCCAGATGGCACATCCTCCGACGGAATCTTTACACCGGGAGTAGATGAACAAGGTGACTATACCTACTCCGTTGGCGGTACCGGAAGTTGTCCGGGTGACGAAGCCGTTGTGAGTGTTGTTGTGAACGATCTGATTTCTGTTCAGAACCACGACGAAGAATGCACGCCGGACAATCTGGATTACATTGTTTCCTTTGAAATCACAGGTGGAGATCCTGATTCATACTCCGTCAGTGGTGTATCAGGAACCATCACACCAGGAAATCCGGCTACGTTTGTATCTGACCCAATTCCACAGGGAACCAACTATAACCTCACCGTAGAAGATGAGAATGCCTGCAACACCATAGCGCTTTCCGGAAGCGTGGATTGTAATTGTCTCGCCTCGGGTAACATCAGCGGAAATGCAGAAATCTGCGAAGGAGAATCTACCGTCCTCACCTTCAATTTCTCGGGCAACGGTCCTTTCGATGCGGTTTATTCTGATGGAACCGACAATTTTAACCTCACCGGTGTAGCCGATGGTCATACCGTTACTGTGTCCCCCGGTTCGACAACCACCTATTCTTTGGTTGATATGAACGACCAAAGTTGCAATGGCAATGTGTCAGGATCGGTAGTGATAGGCGTGAATCCCCATCAATCCATAGCTGTTGATGTAGGCATCTGCGATGGTCAATCCTACACACTCCCCGATGGTCAATCCGTCAATATTCCGGGCAGTTTCCCGGTGACTTTGGTATCCTCTACCGGTTGCGACAGCACGATAACTACCATCATTTCGCTCAGCAATATTCTCACCAGCGAAGAATCCGTGAGCATCTGTCTCGGAGAGAGCTATACCCTGCCGAACGGAACCGTGGTCAGCGCTGAAGGATCGTACGAAAGCAACATGATTTCCCAAAGTGGTTGCGATAGTATAGTCACTACAAACCTATCGGTAAGTGATATTCTAACCAGCGAGGAATCCGTGAGCATTTGTCTCGGAGAGAGCTATACCCTGCCAGACGGAACCGTGGTCAGCGCTGAAGGATCATACGAAAGCAACTTGATTTCCCAAAGTGGTTGCGACAGCGTAGTGACCACCACTGTTCAGATTCTGGCTTTACCCGATGCTGGAGAAGATGGAGCCATTACCATCTGTGCAAATGAAGCAGCATTTGATCTACTCACAGTTCTTGGAGGAAATCCGGATGGCGGCGGTTCATGGACTGCTTCGGATGGTTCATCATCTGACAACATCTTTACTCCAGGGTTGGATTCTGAGGGTGACTATACCTACGAAATCAGCGGAACCGGAAGTTGTCCTGGTGACGAGTCTGTGGTCAGTGTAATCGTAAATGACCTGATTGCTGTACAAAACCTCAGCGAAACCTGCACCCCTTCCAATCTCGAGTACACCATAACTTTCGAAATCAGCGGTGGAACTGGCAACTATACTGTATCCGGTGTAGGCGGTGTGATCACTCCCGGATCTCCAGCGGTATTTGTTTCGGATCCCATTACGGAGGGAACTACTTATAATCTCACTGTAGTCGACAACAACGAGTGCAACACCATTGAACTTTCGGGTAGCGTTGATTGCAGTTGTCCTGTGGAAGCGAATATTTCTGGTGACAACCAACTTTGTCTGGGAGAATCGACCGACTTATTGTTCGGATTGAATGGTACCGGTCCGTTTGATGTGACCTACACTGATGGAACCAACACATATACGCTGAACAATATCAACAACGGACATGTGGTTTCGGTATCTCCAAACAGCAATACTACCTTCACCCTCGTTTCTGTATCCGATCAGTTCTGCGAAGGCACCGTCGGTGGATCGGCTACCGTAGAAGTTTCGGCGCCTCCTGTTGCCGGCAATGACGTTTTCCTTGAACTGTGCGCGGACGAATCAGAAGTTTCACTCACCGAACTACTGGACCCAATTGCCGACCTGAATGGAATCTGGACGAATGCCGACGGCACAGAAATTTCAGAAATTTTTAATCCGGAGATTCATCCATCTGGGACATTCACTTACACCATTTCAGGAGGGGTGTGTCCCGACGCTTCCACATCATTGGAAGTACTGATTCACACGATTCCGCAGGCGAGCATCGTTGGAGATGCATCCATTTGTGACGGGAATTTTGCAAACCTCGGCATGGAACTCGAAGGCAATGGCTCATGGACCGTAGTGTACGCCATCGACGGAATTGAACAGTCGCCGATCAATACCAACGATCCTGATTTCATTATTGAAACCGGTCAGGAAGGACTGTACACAATTGTGTCTGTCAGTGATGATTATTGTGTGGGAAGCGGTTCGGGCAGCGGTCTGGTACAGATCAACGAAAGTCCTACCGCCAACATTTCCGGTCAGGGAGCTATATGCCCCGGCGGTGAAGCGTCGCTCGATATCGATCTGACTGGCGAAGGGCCGTGGATGCTCGAGTATTCCATCGATGGAATCAACCAGGATCCTCTTTTGGTAAATGATCCTGATTATACATTGTACACCGGAATTCCGGGTACGTACGAAATTCAAACCATCAACGATGTAAACTGCCCCGGCACACCCACCGGTACGGCCGAGGTTGAGTTTTTACCTTACCCCGAAGCGACGCTTTCAGGAGGTGGAGTGATTTGTGCCGGTGACAGCGCTTTGGTTGAAATCGAATTGACCGGACAAGGAGCTATTTTATTTGATATTACAAATGGCAGTGAAACTGAAAGCCTCGTATCGCAGGACGGAAGCTACACCTTTTACGTATCTGAAAGCGCGAACTATGAACTGCTTTCGGTGACCGATGAGTTCTGTACCGGCATTTTTGAAGGCGAAGCATTGGTAGAAGTGCTGGAATTACCGACCGCCAATATTGTGGGCGGAGGCGTGATCTGCGAGGGAGAAAGTACTACCGTAGAATTGACGTTCACCGGGCAGGCTCCGTTTGTTCTGGAATACACGCTCGACGGAATTCAACAAAATCTGGTAAGCAATGAAAACACCTATGAACTGGATGTAGATGCAGCAGGTGTGTATGAACTACTCTCCATCAACGATGCAGTTTGTGAAAACTCGGCAACAGGCTTCGCTACAATTGTCATCAATGAATTGCCAACCGGATACATGAGCGGGGGCGGAATCATTTGTGCCGGCGAGAGCGAAGAAATACAGATCGAATTTACGGGTTCCGGAAACTGGAATTTTGTTATC
>CAZJLZ010000123.1:0-12404 GCA_964546775.1 uncultured Cryomorphaceae bacterium
AACGGCGAAGAACTGCGTCGTTCGTACTCCATTTGTTCCAGCCCGCTTGAGAATTCATTGCGCATTGCAGTAAAAGAAATTGATAAAGGGCGGGTTTCCGGATATTTCAACAATAACACTCAAATCGGTCAATCGGTTGAAGTGATGCCCCCAATGGGAAATTTCAATACCGATCTCAGCGCATCGAACCGAAAATCATATATCGCTTTCGCAGCCGGTAGTGGTATCACCCCGGTGATGTCCATTCTCAAAACCGTACTGGAGAGTGAGCCCAGCAGCAGTTTCACATTGTTCTATGGAAACAGGGAACCCCAGTCGGTGATTTTCAAAGACGAACTCGAGCAGTTACAGGCACGCTACTCGGGAAGGTTTAAACTGCATTTTATATACAGTCGCCAAAAAAGCTCCGACGCGTTGTTCGAAGGAAGGATCAGCCGCGAGAAAATCGAAGCCATTGCGCAGCAACATCCCCAGGTTTTGCAGGGCGATGAATACTTTCTTTGCGGACCGCAGGAAATGATTGAAACGACATCTGAGTTGCTTCAGAACAAGCACATTCCGAAAGAGAATATTCATTTTGAATTGTTCACCACGGCCGTTCCGACAGAAGCATCTGTCGCCGAAGCTGAATCGGTTGACCCAAACAGCGGTGGCGATTCCAAAGTACTGGTCATTCTGGACGGAGAAGAAACCGAGATCATCGTCGAGGCCGGAACCACCATTCTCGATGCGGCAATTGATGCCGGGTTGGATGTCCCCTATGCTTGTACTGGTGGCTCGTGCTGTACGTGCCGGGCCAAAGCCATTGAAGGAACTGTAGAAATGGAAGTGAATTATGCGCTTACCGATCAGGAGGTAAAAGATGGCTACATCCTCACCTGCCAGTCACACCCGCAAACTCCGAGGATGATCGTGGATTACGACGCTTCATAATTCCTATCGGAATTTACATTCATTTGAATTTGTGCCGTTCCGGTTCGAAAGTGTAAAACGGATTCAGTAACTTGTACTGTGATGCACAAAAATTCCTTAGAACATAGATCGTTTCGAGGAATTTCCGCACTTCATTTATTTTCAAAAAGTACATCTGATGATACGGACGGCGATTATAATTTTTCTTACCACTTCAAGCCTTGTTTCCTGTGCACAGGAAAATGTGCAGTCTCGAAAAGACAAAACAAAAGTTCAAAATTCGACCCAGGACACTTCAGAATGGAGGCTGTCTGATGACGAATGGAAAGCACGTCTTTCCGACGAGTCATTCGAAGTGTTGTGTGGTGGCGCCACAGAACCGCCATTTTCAGGAGAATACTGGGATTTAAAAGACGACGGAATATACCGTTGTGCCGGTTGCGGACTGGAATTGTTCGACTCAGAAACCAAATATGAATCCGGGTCCGGATGGCCGAGTTTTTACGCTCCTGTCCAAAGCATCAACGTCATTGAAAGACCTGACAACTCAATGGGAATGACGCGCACCGAACTGATTTGCGCCCGTTGCGAAGGTCACCTCGGTCATATATTCAACGACGGACCGAAACCAACCGGATTGCGCTATTGTATCAATTCTGCTGCGCTCGATTTTGAACCTTCCGATGAAAAATAATGCGCTTCAAAACACGGGATTTCTACGAACCTCAACTGGTCTCGTAATTCTGATGTTTTGGATGACCGGATTCTCAGTTTCTGCTCAGGAGGATTTTAGTTTTCAGATCATAGACAGCCAGACCCACCAAAATCTCGACAGCGTATACATTGTTGTTCAGCATTTGAACCGAAAATATCAGAGTGATCGGTTTGGCCGGATCGTACTCCATGGCAATCTTGCCGCCGGAGACACGATAGTGGTCACGCGAAAAAACTATGCTCCACGTGTCATGGCCATTCCGCAATCGGGAGACAATTTCATCAAATTAAATCGCCTACCCATTGAATTGCGCGATGTGGAAGTGGTTGCTTATACGCAGGAAACCAGGCGGTTTGAATCGCCGCAAACCATCAGTACGATTCATGCGGAAGATTTTGAACGGAATTCAGCAGCTTCGATCCAGCCTACTTTGAATACCATCCCGGGAGTAATGATGGAATCGCGCGGAGACGGCGGTTCGAGGAGATTATCGATCCGCGGAAGCCTGATGCGCTCTCCTTTCGGTGTTCGGAATGTGAAGGTGTACTGGAACGAATTTCCGCTGACCATCGCCGATGGATCTACCCCGCTCGAACTCATCGATCCGGAAGAAATCGGACAAGTGGATGTGCTCAAAGGTCCCCAGGGAAGTATTTATGGCGAAGGTCACGGTGGAGCAATGTTGTTCAGAACGAGAATGGCGCCCTTTGGGAAATTGCGCGCTTCGGTGAACTACCAGCTCGGTTCCTACGGAATGGAAAAACAGACCCTCTCCTTTTCTACCAGCTCAAAGAAAACCGCGATTTCGTTGAACTATTTTCGATACCGCCACGAGGGTTATCGCGCACAGGAAACCGTGCGAAAAGATCAACTCAACCTGATTGCGCGATTCCGTCCCGAGAGCAACCGCGAAACCAACTTGTTCTTTATGTACTACGACGGCTCGTGGGATTTACCCGGCGAACTCGACTCACTGACCGCCGCGACCAATCCACGGAGCGCAAGACCTTACGCTGTAACAAATGACACGCGCGTTGATCGGAAATGGCTTCGACTCGGCTTGTCCAATAAGATTCATTTTACAGATCGGTTCTATAATTTTTCGGCTGTTTTCCTGCACTCCACGACGAAACTGAATCCATATGGCACTTCAGAATTCTACAACGGTTTTAAGGATGAAGGTTCGAATGGATATGGAGTACGGACGCTTTTCGGTTACGATATAGAGAACAAAGACGCCGGTATCCATTTTATGCTCGGTGGCGAATTTCAACGCGATTTGAATGCCCTGGTAGAATTGGATTTAAACGGTGGTGATGCAGGTAATCTCCGGACAAGCGACGAAACCCTGAGCCGGAATCTCAACCTGTTTTTCAAAACGGTGACGCACCACCGACAAAAGCTTGTACTGGATGCCTCGCTGGGATTGATGGCTACTTATTTCGACAGGG
Organism: uncultured Cryomorphaceae bacterium; assembly: GCA_964546775.1. Lineage (GTDB taxonomy): Bacteria > Bacteroidota > Bacteroidia > Flavobacteriales_D > SKUL01 > SKUL01. The sequence goes on from CAZJLZ010000123.1 coordinate 3,079, forward strand.
CAGATTTATTGGCCGATACGGCAGACGACAGATCTCTCCGCAGGCATTTTGAACCGGTATGGTTGCCGAAGATATCCATGCGCTATTTGCTCAGTGATAAGTATGCGGTATATGCTCTCGTAAGTCGCGGTGTTTCTACGCCTACGCTGTGGGAACTCCATTCCAGCCCGGATGTGCAACCTGAACGCAGCGATCATTTCGAATTGGGAATCCGGGGAAGTCTGGTTGCCGACAAGGTTTTGATTACCCTCAACGGCTACACGACCAGAATCGAGAACGCCATCACCGAGCAACCCGATTCCCTTGGTTTCAGCACGTTTCAAAACTCCGGCTCATTGGAATTGCGTGGACTAGAGGCTGAAATAAAATTTCGTCACGCAGGAAATCCCAGTCAGTGGATATCGCATTTTAATCTCGGATTCAACCTGGGCATTCAGAACTATATTTTCAATGAATTTGAAACATTTTCAGAAGATTTCAGCGGAAACGAAATACCCGGAATACCGAAAGTAAATTACAGTCTGGTAAGTGATCTAGCCATGAAAGGGCGATTCTCCATCCGCGCAAACTACCGCTTCTTCGACCCGGTTGCATTGAACAATGAAAATTCATTTTATTCTGAACCATACGACTTGCTCGACCTTCGAATCGGTTATCTGCTTCCGATTGGTGATCAGTTTTTTATCGATGTTTATTTCGGTTCAGAGAACGTGATGGATGTCAGCTATTCTTCCTTTTTCAGACTGAATGCGAACGACGGCCGTCATTTTAATCCACAAGCGGGGCGGACGTTTTACGCCGGGTTGAAATTTACTTTTGAAAAGAACAATAACCTCATCAATTAGAGTCGGCTTCTTAATTTGCGGTGAATCCTTATCTTCATAACATGAAATGGACAACGATGTTGATTTTCCCGGCTATCCTCATACTTTTTGCTTCCGGACTGTGTTATCCTCCCGCGATGCCTTCCAATACGGATGTTGACAAATTGCAGCTGCCTGATGGATTCAGCATTTCAGTATATGCGGAAGATGTCACCAACGCCCGGTCACTCGCCAAAGCAAACGACCATATGATTTTTGTATCGACCCGACAAAAAGGGATGTTGCACGCGTTGATCGATGAAAATAAAGATTACACGCCCGATCGGCACGTCATTTTTGCCGAAGATCTCGACACGCCCAACGGAATAGCCTATTACGAAGGAGATTTATACGTAGCACTGCTGAATAAAATCATTGTTTACAGGGATATTGAAGACAATTTAAAAGAGGATGCTCCTTATGATGTCATTTACGATCAGTTACCGGATGAAACGCATCACGGTTGGAAATACCTGAACATCGGGCCGGACAACAAATTGTATTTCGGTGTAGGAGCACCTTGCAATCAGTGCGAGCGCGAAGAAGAAATATTTTCCACCATCTGCCGAATAAATATGGATGGTACCGGATTTGAAATCTACGCGCACGGCATCCGAAATACGATTGGTTTCGACTGGCATCCGGAAACGGAAGAGCTTTGGTTTACGGAGAATGGAAGAGATATGATGGGCGACAACATGCCCGGGGATGAACTCAATCACGCTCCGGAAGCCGGAATGCATTTTGGATATCCGTACTGTCACCAAGGAGATGTTGTTGATCCGGACTACGAAGATCACAACTGTACGGACTACACCGGACCGGAACAGATTCTCGGGCCACACGTAGCGGCATTGGGCATGCGGTTTTACACCGGAAATCAATTTCCCGATTCGCTGAAAGGCGATATCTTCATCGCGGAGCACGGTTCGTGGAACCGTACCAAACCGATTGGTTACCGCATTATGCGTGTGAAAATGGAAGGTTCGCAGGCCCTCTCCTATTCGGTGTTTATCGAAGGCTGGCTACAAGGAGCCAGTGCCTGGGGTCGACCCGTAGATGTACTAGTTCTGGATGACGGTTCGATGCTGATTTCTGACGATCATGCGGATTTGGTTTACCGACTTACTTATCAGGACTAATCGTAGTTCCAATTCCCTTCTATTCCTTTCTTGTCAATGCCTTCCCTGATTTGATCGAGAAAATCCTTGCGGTCGATTTCTTCGGCACCCATACTTTGGAGGTGATCGGTAGTTACCTGACAGTCAATAATAGAAAATTGATGATCCCTAAGCCACTTCACAAACTTGATAAATCCGGTCTTTGAAGCATTGCTTTCCCTCGAAAACATCGACTCCCCGAAAAAGCACAACCCTATTGCCAATCCATACAACCCTCCCACCAACTCGTTTTTTCGATTGTACACTTCCACCGAATGCGCAATTCCCATTTCGTGCAGTTGGCAGTATGCATCAATCATTTCGTTGGTGATCCAGGTTCCAAACTCGCCCTGCCTGCGCGATTCTGCACACGCCACCATCACTTCCCTGAACCGGGTGTCGAATTTTACGTCGAACTGTTCGCGGTTGAGCACGTTGCGCATACTGCGGCTCACTTTTAAACGAGACGGATAGAGCACCATTCTGGGATCAGGTGACCACCACATGATCGGTTCCCCTTCGTTGAACCATGGAAAGATTCCCTCGTGGTAAGCCAACAATAACCATTCGGGTGTGAGTTCTCCGCCAATGGCGAGCAAACCGGTTTTATTGGCGAGGTGTGCCGGAGGAAATTGGGGACTATCTGGTAGTTTAAATATCGGCATGATACGGCTGTAAAAATACGGTAACTTTGAGGGATGATTGAGGAATTTGCAGCACGATTGGAAAGGGCTCTGGCAGGTGATTTGCCCGGTGTCGAAGCGCACAACCGGATGATGTCGTACCAACGACCCGACGCCAATGAAGCCATGAAATCCGTGAAGAATGTGCGCCATGGCAGTGTACTCGTAACGCTTTATGTCCACAATGATGAGATTTATACCAGCCTGATGCTGCGCCCGGCATACAACGGAGTGCACAGCGCACAAATCAGTTTTCCTGGGGGATCGCTCGAACCGGGTGAAACTTCGGAAGAAGCGGCATTGCGTGAATCCCACGAGGAACTCAATATTGATCCGAAATCTGTTCAGATCATCGGTCGACTCAGCCAGGTTTTTATTCCGCCGAGTCGTTTTCTGGTGACACCTTTTGTTGGTTACACCCGGGAACGACCCGATTTCATTCCAGATCCAATTGAAGTGGAACAATTGATTGAAGTACCGCTATTGCGGTTGTTTGATGACGCGATTGAATCTCAACAGAAGATTGAACTGCCCAATCGCAACATGAACATTCTCGTACCTTGTTTTGCGCTGGATGATTTTGTAGTATGGGGAGCGACAGCGATGATGATCAGCGAACTGAAACACATTTACGAACAACTGGGAAAACCGACAAGTGAATGATTACTGGCTGCGCATGAAGAAAAAGGTACCGTTTTCATCGCCCATTCCTGAAATCACTCCGAGGCGCGGTACTTTGCCTCCTAGGGTTGATTCGTCACGCATTTCGAACACTACTTTTTCAATCGGCATACACGCGTCGGGCTGATGCTGCAACAGTTGTGCAAATGCCTGAGACAATGGAGACTGCCCAGCAGCCTGTTGATAACCAGAAGCAGACAACACCTGAGAAGAACGCAATCTGGTCAATTCCCAGTTGTTGCAACTTTTAATTTCATCATCACTTCGCGTAATGTCAGCAAAGGAAGGACCCGCATCGCAGGCATCGGTGACTACAAGCGTATGGGTAATAAATTTCGAATATGACTGCATTCCGGCTTTCAAATTGTTGATGTTGAAAAAACTGAACTCGTCATCACGACGTGCATCGACAGGTATCCAGTATGCGATATCACTGAGGTAGGTTCCGTGTCCAGCGTACCAAACCAGCAAACTGTTCACTCCGTTATCACGTACCAAATCACGGAGCTCAATAGAAAAAAACTTTTCCATTTCGGTTTTGGACATATTCTTTTTGTGAAGGATGCGATCGACGTGGTAGCCTGCCAATGCTTGTTTCATGGTCAAAACATCTTTTGGGGGGCCGTCAATTCGAGCAAACGAGCTGTAATTAGAATTTTCAATGAACACCACCCACGTTCTTCCCATGGGATTTTCTCCATTCTCTGATTGATTTTCATCGACCCGAACAATTGGATATGTCTTACTTTGCTTATTGCCATGTATGTCTTCTGCTTCAATCGTGATTCTGTCTTTGTTCATTACCTCCACAAAAACTGTAAACGCAGGATTAATCCGATCTGTAGCAAAACTTGCATTCACTCCTTCGGCACGAATCAATTTAATATGACTTTCATCTGATATGCTGCCTTCTATTGCAATTTGTTGCAGCGTTTCATTGATGGTCATTTCACCATTGCTGTTCACAACGGGTTTGTTTACGGTAATCACCGGAGGATTGATTTCGGCAAACAAAATATCATAGGCAACTGCGGTGACATTGTCGTACCAATCCGAGGTAGCTATTTCAATTCTATTGATTCCATCCAGTGAAATTACTGCCGTGAACTCCGGATTCCCGTCGTTTCTGTTAAATTGTGCGTTGGATCCATTGATGGTGATGTACCTGATTCGGCTTTCGTCTTTGATCACACCGTTGATCTCAAGCGAATCTTCATCTTGTTTTACGCGAATCAGATGGTCACTACCGATTACAGGATGATGGAGAGCGATTACCGGCAATTGGCTTTCCCGATTCAATTCAAGAATACGGTTGCGGGCTTTCCTGTATTCTTCGCTTTGAGGAGAATGGGCATCTGGTGTGAGTCTCAATGCTTCCTCGAAATCTGCGAGCGCTTCGTTGTGGTCAAAAGTTGATTCGAGCGCAAGACCTCTGAAGTAGTGTGCCCGCGGACTGAGCGGATTCAACCTAATTATTTCATTGAAATCATTGATGGCGTTCTGATGCTGTCCGAACTTTCGGTAATATTCACCCCGTTCGAATCTCAAAGATTGATTTTCCGGGTCCTTTGCAATCGCTTTTGAAATGTCATCAATGGCCTTAGAATACTCATTGCTCAGAAAATATGCCTGGCCTCTCAGTACATACAGCTCAGTGTTATCCGGAAAAATTTCCAAACCTGTATTGCAATTCTCGAATGCACTGTTCAGAATTTCAGTTCGCAGATATGGAGAAGTTTGTTTCTCATATCTTTTTAGCTGTACTGAAACCAACGCTGGATATGCATCTTTAAATAAATGGTTTCCATCAAGTATTTCCCGAAAGTTTGCTTCGGCCTCTTCGTAGGTTCCGAGACTATCATTGGCTACTCCCAACCAATACGTATTGTTGATGGTGCGTTTTTGATCAGCCGCGGTTGTTGCACTCTGATGCGCTTTGAGAAAGTCATCAGTATGGAGATACAACTGGGTTTTGAGCTGCCAGATTTCCATGGTTTTCGGACTCAATTCCTCGGCCTTATTTAGTGCTGATTCACATTCGGAATACTGGGCATTATCAAAGAAATGCTGTCCCGCATTTAAATAGTACTCGGTTTTTTTCCGGTTAATTTCCGCTGCTTTCAACCAATCCTTAGCGGCACTTTCTGTGTTACCCAGCACTTCGTGGGCCATTGCGCGTTCTATATAAGCCCGTTCGTATACGGGATCGGCTTCAATCGCCTTTGAAAAACGATTTACCGCTTCGCTATAATTTTCTTCCTTTGCGTAATTGACCGCGATTTTGTAATAGTCCTTTGCACTTTGAGCCAAGCCATTCTGGATCAATCCGCTAAAAACGATGAAAAACATTATTATCACCGGAATCAATCTCATTCGTCTTTGCAATTTACCTATTCATAGACAAAATTATCATTTTAATCGAGACAACAACCACCCTGTGAATAAAATTAACGATCAGAAGCGAACGCCAATAATCACTATATCATCCAGTTGTTCCACATGCCCCATCCAATTATTCAAAGCCTGTTGAAGTCGCTCGTTCTGCTTGTTTAACGGAAGAATTGCAATATCCGCCAGTAACGCCTTGAACTGACGGGATTTAAACTTCTTATAATCAGGTCCTCCAAATTGATCGACAAAACCGTCCGAAAAAACATAGGCACAATCCCCTGGCTCTACCGATGTGGTATGTCGCTGAAACTGTTTTTCGTTGCCGGGTTCATAACTACCTACTGAGAATCGGTCTGCCTTAAACTCTGTGACGTCACCGTTGCGAACCAGGTACAATGGATTAAATGCCCCTGAAAAATCGAGTGTTCTGGATTTTTGATCGTATACAGCCAGCGCCATATCCATGCCGTCTTTAGGCATTTTCTCATTGTCCTTTTGTCGAAGGAACTTTTCCACACCATAACTCAACTCCTGTAGAATGACTTCAGGACGCGTCTCATTGAGTTCAATGGCAATCTTGTCCAGGAGACTGTATCCGACTACCGACATAAATGCTCCGGGAACCCCATGACCGGTACAATCTGCCGCTGCGAAAAGAATTTTATCACCTATTTTATTGAACCAATAAAAATCTCCGCTCACGATGTCTTTGGGTTGATAGAAAATGAAAGCATCAAGTCCATAGGATTCTATTTCGGATTGCGGAATCAAAATGGCCTCCTGAATGCGTCGGGCATAGTTAATACTATCAAGAATATCATTGTTTTTCTTTTCGAGCTCGATACTCTTTTCAACTACTTCCCTGGTTCGCTGACGGACTTTTTCTGCTAGTACTCTTTTTTCTTTCTTCAGTTTTCTTTCACGTAGTTTAACGTACATCACCAGAAAAATTACAGATGCCAATACCGAAACAACATAAAATGTATTACTACGATACCACGGCGGATTGATCACAAACTCCGCAGGAGTTGTAATTTCCTGTTCGTGATTCCACCTGTTTCTCGCCTGTACGTGAAAACGATAATTGCCTTCCGGCAAACCATTGTAGATAATGGTTCTCGCTTTGGCCCATTCCGACCAATGATCGTCGCGTCCTTCCAGATATGTTCTGTACCATACATTTGCAGGGTCGGTCAAACTCACGGTAAGATAAGAGAAGGCCAGCTCGTTTTGGTCGAATTTTAAGTCGATTTTCTCGTTTGGATTGGCGGGTTCGTTCTCTACCAGCATTTCTGTTATACGAAGGTTCCCGATCGGATAAACCGGTTTTTCGAGACGCGGAGTATTTCGGAAAACACCATTGGAAGTGCCGTACCAAATTTTATCTCCGGTGTTCAGAGATGATCTTCGTTTGACGTCAACCCCGGCAAAACCGGCCGAAAAACCATAATGCAGCAGTGACATTTCAGACTTGTCCAGTTTTGACAATCCGAGATTGGAACCGATCCAGATATTCCCATCCTGATCCTGATCAATTGTAGCTACGGCATTCGACTGCAGCCCTTCTCTCGTGGTCAAATGACGCTTATTTCCATCTTGGTTAAGTAGATAAATCCCTTCGCCTTCCATACCGATCCAAATATCGCCATCACTATCTTCAAAAAAACAGGAAGGTGTACCCTGGGTTAGAATGGGCAATATGGTATCGGAATTAACCCGTACGGCACCACGACCAATTACCCCAACGTAAATATCTCCCGACTGAGCAGGATAAATGGCTGAAATGTGATTTGATGGCAAACCATCCCGTTGGCTGTAGCGCTGCAATGTTTGTTGAACCGGATCGATGCGCAACAACCCGTCCAACGTTCCCAGCCAAAGCTTGTTATTTCCGTCGGCAACCAAATCGGTTACTTTGTGCTGGGTAATGTATTGGTTGATATAAAAATGCGACTCAAAAGAATTGTTGATTGGTGAAAAACTGAACAATCCTCCGAATTCGGTTCCCAACCACAACCGACCGCTTTGGTCCCATGCCATTGCATTGATATTCGGATCAAAAAGCCCGTGCTCCTGATCATAAACGTGTGGATAATCCCAGTTGAGATCGGTTCTGATCAAACCTTTTTCTGTACCGATCCATAGAGAATTGTCAGGCCTAAGGCTGAGCGCATTGAAACGACGGGCATTGATACCATCGGGTAAAGGAAAATGTTCGAACTGGAAAGATTTAAAAATCAACAAACCATTGTCATTTGTACCGATGAGGATGTTGTTTTCCCGGTCTGAAGAAAGACATTGGATTTTATCATCGTGCAGACCATTGCTGCTGTTGAGGGTTAAAATTCGTCCGTTTGGGCTGATCACGGATACGCCGCCGCCGTATGTTCCCGCCCAGATATTTCCCCGGTGGTCCTCCTGAAGACAGAAAACGAAATTGTGCGCCAGCCCGTCCAGTACGTCAATGATCTCTATATCCGAATTTCCAGGAGCATACTTATACAAACCTCCGTTGTGCGTGCCAAACCAATGCATTCCCCGGCTATCCTCGAGCATACAGGTGAGTTGAAACATGTTCGACATTCCACCTGGTTTGTAAAATGAAAAGGTGCTATCACCTTCCAGTTTTTTGATGCCTACATCGGTAACGAAATACAAATTGTTATCGCTGGTAGTAGCGAGATCAAACACCCGATCTCCCAACCCTTCAGAACCCATAAACTGGTCATACTCCCAATCCTGGTTTGGTCCATCTGAATTTCGTAGATGAATGGCTCCGAGTCCATTCGATGCTATCCAAAGATCACCGGGAGAAGTTTCGTAGAAATCGTAAATATCTCCTTTGCCACGAAGATTCTTTAACTCTAAATTTTCAAACTTCCCATCGCGATAACGCGAAATTCCCCCTTCGTAATGACCAAACCAAACAGTGCCTGCTGCATCCTGAAATACTGTTCTCACTCCGTCCGGAGCGAGGCCATTTTCTGTGGTGAAATTCCTGAATCCGTACCCGTCGAAAAGCGATACACCATTTACGGTTCCCAGCCATATTTTACCTGACCGGTCTTCTTCTATAGCGTATACTTTGGAAGCTGACAATCCGTCCCGGATACCAAATTCCTGGAAAAAATAGTTCTGGGCAAAACAGCTGGAGTTGAAACAAACCGCTGCAATAATCATCCATTTGAAAACCGGCAATAGTCTCAAATCAACTTAATTGGATTTCCGCATAAAAAAGAAAGTGCCGTTTTCGTCTCCAAGGCCATCAATCACTCCAAATTTTGGCGATTGATTTCCTTGTTTTTTAACCACCTCGCTGACTTTTACGACAACCGCTTCTATCGGCAAACACGCGTCGGGATTGTTTCCGAGCATATTGGCAAACGTACGGGTAAACTGAGAGTGGTCTGAAGCCAGTTCGTACCCGGCAGAGGAAAACACCTGCGAAGATTTCATTCGTGCTGCTTCCCAGTCATCGCAACGTCTTTCGGGTAGTTTGTCCCGCATAATATCTGCAAACGAAGGACCCGACTCACAGGCATCTGTAA
>CAZJLZ010000124.1:0-5234 GCA_964546775.1 uncultured Cryomorphaceae bacterium
TCATTCATGGATGGAATCACTTCGCGCACTTCAACTACTTCTACATGTCGAATTGCGATTTGCAGCAGATCGTTAAGCGTTCGGTTGTTCAGCAGTTTGATGCGACAACTGACCTGTTCGCCTTCCTGGTGATTTTCGACCAGTTCGAAGTCTGTCCACAGATCATTCGTAAATCCGATCATATTTCCGGAAAACTGAATTTCGTAAATGTGCTCTTTGAATCGGTTGCGGACTTCGCGAACATCGCCGCTCAATACTTTTCTGGAATTGTTGATCAACGCAATGTGATCGCAGATTTCCTCTACCGAACCCATGTTGTGGGTGGATAATATGATCGTCGCGCCTTTTTCCCGCAGCTCAAGGATTTCTTTTTTTATCAGGTTAGCATTGATCGGGTCGAATCCGCTGAAGGGTTCGTCGAGAATCAACAGCTCTGGTTCGTGAAGAACCGTTGTGATGAACTGAACTTTCTGTGCCATTCCTTTGGAAAGCTCTTCCACTTTCTTGTGCCACCAGCTTCCTATTTCAAATTTGTCGAACCAGTATTTTAACCGAACCAGCGCTTCCTGTTTGGACAAACCTTTTAGTCGCGCCAGGTACAAAGCCTGTTCTCCGACTTTCATTTTTTTGTACAATCCGCGTTCTTCGGGCAGGTAACCAATTTTCGCTATGTCGGCCGGAGCCAGCGGGCGATCTCTCAACAGCACCCGACCGCTGTCTGGACCGGTAATCTGGTTGATGATACGGATGAGGGTAGTTTTACCGGCTCCGTTAGGTCCCAACAAACCAAATATACTTTTATCGGGAACCTCGAAACTCACGTCGTTTAAGGCGGTGTGATTGGAGTACTGCTTGACGATATGCTCTACTTTCAGCATTTGATTTCTGAATTTTGAGCAGTAAAGGTATTTTGATTTTTTAAAGTGATGGCAGGTTTATTACTGATGGTAAATGGGGATGAAATCCGGCAGTCGGTCTGGTAGATGCGTTTTTCTATTGCCGGAGTAGAGAGGTGAAGAAGGTTCTTGATTTTTCTCTCCTTTAGCACTCAAAGAGAGCCCGGGGACTTTGGTATAGCATATTCATTTGCATTAAAGCTCGTCTTCCGGCAATCCCGCGTCGTCAAAATCTCCACGGAGTTCGCGAAATCGTTTGCGGGCGTCTACCAGAAACAAACTGCCCTGGTGTTCGAGCAACAATTGTCGGTAGAGTTCCATCGCGCGGTCCTTGTTTTCAAAAACCGATTCTTCCAGCCTTGCCAATTCATAAAGCGCATCGTCTCCCAACAAATCGTAGCCGTGATTGTCGATTATTTGCGTTAGAAAAGTGCGGCACTTTTCGTGCTCGTTGCGTTTGAGCGCAATTTTGTACCGTTGAAAAAGGATGTCATCTTGCAGCGCATGAAAAGTAAGATCGTTGCTCAGTGAATCCAATGCAGCTTCAGCAGCGGTGAGTCGTCCCTGGTACACCAGTAAATCTGCGCGGGCGTAGCGGATCATGGGTCCGCGAACCGTATCCAGCGCAAAATTGTCGGTGATGAGCAACGACAATTCCATAGCATCATTGGAAATCAATTTCGAGGTGGAGGCTTTTAAAACATCCAGTTGTGCCTGAGCCCATTCAAAATCACCGGTGTAGTAATAAACTTTTGCATTTCTGAATTTCGCTTCATGACCTACAATGTCATGTTTGTGGTCTTTTTCTACCTGCGAATAGAGGAGGGAAGCGTCCCAGATACTGCCTTCAGACAGCAGTATATCTGCCAGTGACATTTTGGATTCGGCAATCATGCTGGGCTGCATATTAGGCAGTTGAAGCGTTTCTTTGAGCAATTGAACGGCAGAATCCGCTTTTTGTAGTCGAAATGCCTGCATGAGGGCCAGTTCCCTCATCATCTCAGCGGTGTTGGCCGAGCGACCAAGATCATTCAGCGTTGAAAAATAAAGACTTTCGAGCGCTCTAAAATCTTCCCGTACCGAAGCAGGAGTGTTTTCCAGTTCGCTCTTTTTCGTGTTGACCAGGTTGATGCGCGCTGCAACGTAATAAGGGGAGCGGGGCTCTTTGCTGGCTATGTATTCAAAACATTTAGCAGCAGTACGATAGTCCTTATTCGTGAGACACATTTGCGCCAGGTTCATAACGCGCTGTCCATCTTCTCCTTTACGTTTGTCCAGGGCTTTTACCTGAATGAGGGCAGAATTGAAACTCTTTTTCTGGGTATATAACCAGATCAGCAATTCAGCATAAGTATCGTTGTCGGGAGCGCGCTGAATTTTTTTGAGCAACATTACGCGGAGGTGCTCTACTTTTTCTGGTTCTTCATTAAAGTCGATGTAGCGGTTCAATGCATTTTGTACGGTTTGCAGATATGCCTGGCTAAAATCGAGAAGTGTGAGATATTGCTCCACCATCAATTCATATTGCCCCATCATTCCATACAAGCTGGCCATTTCATAGTGAAACGGGTACGCGTCCTTGAGTAGTTTTTTTCCGCGATCGTAGGTTTGCATCGCCTGATCGTATAAGCCTTTGCGGATAAAGGCGTTGGCCAGATTAATGACCGCGCGTTGTTGCGGCTCCAGGTTTTTGATCGCCTTTTCGTATTCCTTTTCTCCTTTAGCTGGATCACCTTCCTGAGTATATAGTTGTCCTAAATCAACCAGGTACCGCGAGTTATCCAGGGTTCTCTTGAGTTGGTTTTTAATCAGTTTTTCGGCTGATTTATAATCTTTTAATTCTGTATAGCTGGAAAGGAGGTAATTATAATTAACGTCATCCGGAGATTGCTCGTACAACTTCTCGTAGTACATTACGGCTTTGTCATACTCCCCGTTTTGATAGTAATACTGCGCCAGTTGGCTGTCGCTGGTTTGTGAAAACCCTGCTATATTAACTCCCAAGATCAGAAGCAGAACGAGCAATATATGTTTGAATAGTTTTTTCAAAATCAGTTGATGCTGTTTTCAAGGCTATCGGCCAGCTGGGTAATAACGGGTTTTTGGTTCTGGTATTTTTGAGCGGTGTTGTCCATTTTTGATTGCAGACTGCGGGTAGAAACATCGAGTAGCGCGACAGCAGATTTTTCTTCCTGAAGAAACCGCTCGGCCATAGTTTCGGTCAGGGCTTTGTGTTCCAGGTCCTTCCGCAGATGATCAAGTTGATTGGTCGTGTATTCCAGTTCTTTTTCTACGTGACCGTATTCGCCTTCCATGCGCTTATATCCTTTCCAGACCAGTCGGTAGTCGGATAACGTGAGGGCCAGATTTCGGGGCATAGTGTCGGTGGTCGTTGCGAAATGACGTTCTATACGTTCAATATCTTTCATGATTTCGGCCCGGTTTCCAAAATGCACATCATAATCGATATTCGCGAAAATTACGTTCAGTTCTTCCATCACAGTTTGTAGGCTGTCGCAGGTTTCTATTCTATCGGAATGTGGGTTGTTGCTACAGCCGCCAAGGGAAATGGTCGCAATTATTGCGCCGCAAGTGAACAGCGCAATAGTCAATTCTTGAAGTTTATTCATTGTTCAATGGTTTTAAATCCTGCGAAGGGAACCAGAATTTCTGGAATTTTTATTCCCGCGTCAAACTGATTGTTCTCGAGCAGAGCTGCCAGAATTCGCGGAAGAGCCAGAGCACTGCCGTTCAGCGTGTGTGCCAATACTGTTTTTTTTGTGTCGGCACTTTTATACCGTAATTTTAATCGATTGCTCTGGTAAGTTTCGAAGTTGGATATAGAACTGACTTCGAGCCATTTTTTCTGTGCAGCAGAATACACTTCCATGTCGTACGTCATGGCAGAAGCAAATCCAAGGTCTCCGCCACAAAGTTTCAGAACCCGGTAAGGCAATTCCAGCTTTTGCAGCAATCCTTCTACATGCGCCACCATTTCTTCAAGTACGTTGTATGAATCGTCCGGATGTACGATTTGAACGATTTCTACCTTGTCGAACTGGTGTAATCTGTTTAAACCGCGAACGTCTTTTCCGTATGATCCTGCTTCTCTTCTAAAGCAAGGTGTGTAGCCACATATTTTTACCGGAAAATCCTTTTCATCGAGTATGACGTCCCGATAAATATTGGTAAGCGGCACTTCTGCGGTGGGTATGAGATACAGATCGTCTTCGGTTACATGATACATCTGACCTTCTTTGTCAGGCAATTGGCCGGTACCGATACCGGATGCTTCGTTGACCAGAAGGGGCGGCATTATTTCCCGATAGCCAGCTTCAGTCGCTTCGTGCAAGAAGAAATTGATCAGTGTGCGTTGGAGTTTAGCTCCCTGGCCGGTATAAACAGGAAAACCTGCTCCGGTAATTTTAACTCCGAGCTCAAAATCGATGAGGTTGTAGCGGTCAGCAAGTTCCCAATGAGGAATCGCGGTTTCCGGTAAAGTCACCTTCGGACCCCCTTCACGAACTACCTCGTTGTCTGTTTCCTGCGCACCCTTCGGAACCGCAGTGTGCGGAGCATTCGGCACCTGATACAAACATTCTTTCAATTCTTTTTCGGCCTTTTGCAAAGATTCTTTCAATACTGAGCTACGTACCTTTAATTCAGAAGTCTGGATTTTGAGGTCATTGGCTTCATCAGCTTTACCTGATTTGTACAACAGACCGATCTGATCGGCGAGCTGATTGCTTTGAGAGAGGATATCGTCGAGTTCGCTCTGGCTGCCTTTGCGGGCATCGTCCAGTTTTAGAATCTGATCGATCAGGGAGTCGTAGCTGGCGTTGCTGCGCCTTGCCAATCTGTTTTTTATTTCTGCTGTATTGGCACGTATGTTAGATACTTCGAGCATTCAAATATTTTTTAGGCGTGTAAAGTTACGGATACAAAAAAACTCCTGACGCGGCGCCAGGAGTTTTAATGAATTGTAATGATCTGTTCTAGTTTGATTCTTCAGGAACTACCGATACAAAAGACCGATCATTTCCTTTCTTACGGAAAGTAACGATGCCGTCAGCCTTAGCGAAAAGGGTGTGGTCTTTTCCGATGCCTACATTGGTGCCGGGATGGTGTTGTGTGCCACGCTGACGAACAATGATATTACCATTGATGGCTTTTTGTCCACCAAATATTTTAACGCCGAGTCGCTTACTGTGCGATTCGCGACCGTTTTTAGAACTACCGACTCCTTTCTTATGTGCCATTATTTCCCGGTTTTATTCGTTGTTTACTTGTCGTCTTTTTTTTCTTTGCTGTCATCCTTGGCTTTGCTTTCTGCTTTGG
>CAZJLZ010000125.1:0-3148 GCA_964546775.1 uncultured Cryomorphaceae bacterium
TTTGAATTTTTCAGAAATAGAATTAGATGAATTAGTTGGATTCTATGAACTTCATTCTGCAGTAGGAACAATACAGGGTATTACAATGACTCATGATTTGGAAACTCAGATGAATAATGTCTGGTTGAAGGATATATCCGAAGGTATAGAGATTGTAGAAATTTTAGTTACTCCCGAAGGTGGTGAAACGGAAACTATCCTTGAGAATGAAGGATTTTTTGGGATAGGAAATGTAGGAACTGCAGAGTATGATGTGGCTTTCGTATATGAAATAGATGCAAGCGCTTGCGACGCCCCCTTTGAGTTAAAGTTTAATTATGGATACTCGTGTCTTGGTTATGAGGAGTTATTAACTGAACCTACCGAATGTATTCTTGGCACATACTTAATGCCATTGATTGCTGCGGAATCGAATTATACGATGGGGGTTCAAGATCCGGATCCAGCCAGTGGCTCACCTTGTGATGAATATTCATTTATCGTCGAGATTGATGCCTACGGTGATGCGGATGTCGAGAACCCTGAGTTTTCCATTGTCCTCAACGCGGATTTGACGGTGTTGGAATGTGGATTCAGTTTGGACGCGAATTCAGAACCAACCCCTGTTACCTCTTTATTTATTGATAGCGGCGAATGTGATGGTGATTTCTGCACCTATAGTTTAGACTTAAATCATGAAAACATACTAAATGGAGAAGGGTTGGGTGGCACAGAGGGTATTCTTCCGGGTACGGTTTATTTACATTTTACAGTTTCTGGTAGCTGTAGTCTCGCAAATACTTCTCAGATAATTCAGATGATATCAACAGGTGATAATATTTGTGGCAATCCGATTGTAGCTGATGGAATCCAAAAATCTGAGACGCTGGAGTTCACATCAGTCACACCCGGCGAAATTTGCGCTGAGGAATGCCCGGATGTTTACCCTGAGTTTTGCTATACCTTCGATGATATGAATGACGGAAATGAATTAACGGGAATAGTTTCGTTGGATGACGGTCATATTGCTGTGGTGGGTAATCAGGGAGATGAAGATGTGCCCCATTCTGATTTCATTATGGCATCATTTAATCCATTAATGACTTTTGATTTCGGATGGAAAATTCAGGAAAATACTGGCGGTGTTGTTGCTTTGGAAAGAGCCGAAGATGTTTTGCATCTGAATGGAAATATTTATGGTGTCGGATCACTTACCTTGGATTCCAATACAGATGTATATGTTGTTTGTGTAGATGAAACAACTGGTAATATTCAGTGGGCCAATAGATATGGAACATCGGGAACTGATATAGGAGTAAAGATTCTGCCAGCAGCAGATGATCGTTTAATAATACTCGGTCATTCAACGATAGTTGACGGGGGCGACGATTTCGATATTTTTGCACTTCGAATCCTGATAGATGGCACCCAGGAGCTCGGAAGGTATTTCTCATTACCGATAAACACCGATGAATTTGTTGGTGACGCAATTCGACTGGAGAATGCCCAAGGTATCCTGGATCAATATGCGGTAATTGGTACACGCAAGGGAGCCAGAAGTGACATGTTGGTTTTTGAAATTGACAATGATCTTGAGTTATTGTCAGATTTTCATTTATTCGGTATTCCATATAGCAATGAGAGAGGAAATGGTATTGCTCAAAAAGGAGGCATGCTTTATTTAGCGGGTTCAACAGATCGTTTTGATTCGAGAGATAATATTTATATCGTTGAATGGAGCAGAAAGTACTACCAATCAACAGGGAGAGATGCGGTTTATCAAGAAAGGTATAATAATTATAGTTCCGTCGCTGCAAAAATTATAATTGACCCGGATGGAAACCTGGTGGTCGTTGGACATGCTCAGCAAAACACAAATGGGTATCGAAACGGAATTGTAATGAAAATTGACGAATCTATTTTTTCGGATAATGGGGATGTAATGTGGTCTCATATAACCCAAAATCAACATGACACCTATTTTAAGGATCTCATTACACCATCAGAACTGGAATTCTTTGCGGTGGGATCATTTGGAGCATCCCTCACAGAAGGTGATGTTGATCGGAAGAAGTTCATTGTGAAAGGTGATCTGGAACTGGGTTCATCGTGCTGTCTTGAACGAATAGTCATGGAACCTAGACCCTTTTTAGTTGAGAATACACAGCCTGTGGAAGAATTGACCTACATATATGATATGGACCCCTACGGATTTCCAGTAGATCAACCACGTGGCGATTATCTGTGCCCTGATAATAGATCAATAAATATGGACGGGATAGCTTTAACAACTGGAAATACTTCGACGAAAATACATCCGAATCCCAACTCTGGTTTGTTTACTATTGAACTTAACGATTCGGACAATGAAATAATTAAGGTGTTGATTCATGATGTTTCGGGCCGAATGGTACAATCTATTATAAATCTGGACGGGAAATTAGGAAGCACAATTGATATAAATATTGGCTTCTTGAACAGTGGAATTTATTTTATTGCTATTGAGCATTTAAAAGGTTCAGAGACAAGACGTGTGTCTATTGTTAAATAAAGCCTCAATATAGATGGAAGGAAAGAAAGGGGACAGATGGCGGTCCCCTTTTCTTGTGGGATTCTACAACAGCTCCAGTGCTGCTTCAATCAGTGTATCCACATCCTCAAGCTCATCGGCAGGATCCATATCCACCTGCACATCCGGAGGAATGCCATGTTCTACGTTAAATCCATCCGGTGCCAATGTCATCGATGACGAAAAGCGGTATTGCCAGCCATTCGGCAGTTCAGAGTTAAAGGGAAAACCGCCGCCACCACCAGTAGTATCTCCCAAAAGTGTCACATTCGGAAGAGAATTCATCATCAGTACAAAATCATTGGTAGCGCTGTAGCATTTGCGGTTGATGAGAACCACTACGGGCTTGCTGTAACGGATTCCATCAAAGGGTTCAAGGTACTTCGATTCGGGGTCCGAAAAATCATTGTGGCCGGGACCGTTTTTGTACAGCCAATATTGCGTCAGAACCTCTGTTTCGGTAAACCGTGAAGCAATTCGGGTGGCAATCTGAGTGTCTCCCCCTGAATTATTGCGGATGTCGAAAATCAACCCTTTTGTATCCTCAAACCGACTGAGGACATAGTCCAGCTGGTTGTTGGAAACATTCGCTGAAAAGCT
>CAZJLZ010000126.1:0-3595 GCA_964546775.1 uncultured Cryomorphaceae bacterium
ATGATTTATCTTTCAGACGGAATCAATATCCTGTCTACTTCGGCCACTGAACTCGTAAGTCCAACTACAGGAAACATAGCAGTAGCCGACATTACTGGCGGTATTGTCACTTATACTTTTGCCGGAGCTCCTGCATACTGGGAACCGGACGACGACGAATTTGGACCATGTTTTTCATTTACACTTACCGTAGACAGTGATCCAACAGCAGCGACGGTTTCTTTTGAAAATATTAATGATGGATGCCTGAATGATATTTCCGGTGGTGTCTGGTCCACTTCAATTTCCAGCGGTGGTGGTTGCGTTGCCGATTTTTCAATTATTGCACCTGCAGCAATTACCGGCAACACCAATGGCGCTGGAGATGACTGTGATTTTCGTGATTCCGATGACCAAACCATTGAAGTTGAAATACTTTGTGAAGGAGTTTATACCTTTTCGACCTGTGATTCTGCACTATGGGATACGTGGTTGTATCTGAGTGTCGGATGCTGTGACGGTTTAATTGTACAAAACGATGATTTTTGCGGAGCGCAATCAGAAATTACCGCTTATCTCCCGGCCGGAACATATTTTCTCACCATCGAAGGATTTTTTGAAGATACCGATGGAGAATTTACCGTTGATGTTATTGCCGGCGAACCACCGTACAAAGCAGAAACGAGTCCCGATCAATCGATCTGTGAAACCAGCACTTTTATTAGTGGGAATTTACCAATTATCGGAGTGGGTTCCTGGAGTGTCCTGACCGGAAGTGGTCAAATTATTGATCCTGACAGCGCAACAACGGAAGTAGTCAACCTGAGCAACGGTATCAATCAGTTTATCTGGACGTTGGGAGAATCGCCCTGTGCAACAAGTTCAGATACCATAACTGTAATTGCAGCCGGAAATTTGATGATTACCTGTCCCGCCGACGTAAATGTATTAGCCGATCCGGGTGAATGTTCGGCTGCTGTAAATTATGACTTACCCATCGCATCCAGTGAATGTAGTTCGGTGACCATCACGCCAATTGACGTATTGGGTTCTGGTGCTGAATTTCCTGTTGGAACAACCCTCGAACAATACCTTGTTGAAGACACACTTGGCAACTCAGATAGTTGCTTTGTGGTGATTACGGTAATTGACGACCAGCCTCCGGTCATTTCCTGTCCTGAAAACATCAGTGTTGGTAACGATGCGGGAGAATGTTTCGCAGTTGTTGATTTTACAGAACCAATGGGTACAGATAACTGCCCCGGATCTACCACTACTTTAACCTCAGGAATTCCAGCCGGAGAACAATTTCCGATCGGAACAACCATCAACGTTTACGAAGTAACAGATGCTTCCGGAAATACGAACTTCTGCGTAGTGGAAATAACCGTGACAGATACCGAGTTTCCCCTATTCGAAAATTGTCCGGATGATATCGAAGTGAATATCGATGAAGGGGAATGTGATGCTGTAGTAGATTATGACCTTCCAACTGCTATAGACAATTGTCCCGGTTTATCGGCTGTAACCCTTACTGATGGTCTTGCACCCGGAGCTACTTTTCCAGTTGGAATTACTACTGTGACATATGAAGTAACCGATGCCGGCGGGAATGTTGCACAATGCTCTTTTACCGTTACGGTCCTCGAAACAGTTTTACCTGAAATTACTTGTCCGGATGATCTTGTTTTCGATGTTTCAAACGGACTTTGCGGTCACATAGTAATTTATGTACCACCGGTTGGAATCGACAACTGTCCGGGTTTCTCTACCGAACTGATTGAAGGACTCGGGTCCGGTGTACTGTTTCCTGTTGGAACGACAACCGAAGTATACGAAGTTACCGATGCCAGTGGAAATGTAGCCACTTGCTCATTTACCATCACAGTTAACGATACTATTTTGCCGCAAATTACTTGTCCTGCGGATATTGAGGTTGACAATGATGCCGGGTTATGTGGAGCTGAAGTTGACTTTGCAGCTCCTGCCGGTTCAGACAATTGCGATGATTTCTCGGTATCTTTGGTAACACCACTTGGCCCCGGCGACTTTTTCCCTGTAGGTACGACCAATGTGGGTTATATCGTTGAAGATGCATCCGGAAATATTTCCAGTTGCTCCTTCAATATTACGGTAAACGATATTGAATCTCCTCAACCCGATTGCAGCGATATAGTTGTAGGCACTGATCCGGGAGAATGTCAGGCAGTTGTAGATTATGACTTGCCGACTGCCACCGACAATTGCAATGACGAAGATGTCGTGGTAACGCTGATGTCAGGTCAAGGCCCCGGGGGAACTTTTACTGTCGGAAGCCACGACGAAATTTATTCTTTTGAGGATGCTGCAGGTAACGTAGAAGTCTGCACCATTACTATTACAGTCGAAGACGATGAAGCTCCCGAAATTACCTGTCCGGATGATCAGGTTATTATTCTGGATATCTCAGATTGTACCACCGATATCAATTATGTTCTGCCCATAGGTGTAGACAATTGTCCTGGTGTCATTACTACTCATGTTTCCGGACCACTACCGGGCACTACTGTTCCTGCCGGTGAACACACCATCGTGTTTGAAGCCGAAGACGTTGCCGGGAATGTTACCTCCTGCGACTTTACAATAACCGTGATTGAAACAGTCGATCCTACAATTTCATGCCCCGCAGATACAGTAGTCTACAGTGATCCTCTTTCTTGCGGAGCAATAGTAAACTACACCGCTCCCGTGGGAGATGACAATTGTCCGGGTGCAATAACGATTCAGACAGACGGTTTAGGCTCGGGTGAAGTATTCCCCGTTGGCTCCACAATCGAAACCTATATGGTTACAGACCTTAGTGGAAACAATGCCAGTTGTAGTTTCACGGTAACTGTCCTGGATACCATTTCGCCTACGATTGACTGTCCTGAGGATATTGAAGAGGCATCCCAAACACAGGATTGTACTGCTATAGTGAACTATGATCAGCCTTCTGCATCCGATAACTGCGACGCAGATGTAACCATTACCTTAATCCAGGGACCAGTTTCCGGAAGTGAATTCCCGGTAGGTGAAACAACCATCATTTTCGAAGCTGAAGACGAATCAGGAAATACTACTATCTGTAGTTTCACGGTTACAGTAACTGGTGAAAGCGAGCCGGAAATAACATGTCCTGAGAATATTGTAATTGCCAGCTTACCGGATTCCTGCGGAACATTTGTTGAATATCCCACTCCCGAAGCATCTGATGCCTGCGGCGGTGATGTTACCGTGATTCACGACGAAGGACCGGTTTCCGGAGCGTTCTTTCCACTCGGCACCACCACCATTGGCTACACGGCTACCAACACGCTGGGTATTTCTGTATCTTGTACGTTTACAGTAACAGTTGTAGATGAAGATGCACCGGTGATTACTTGTCCCGAAGACATTGAATTGACTGCCGATGGTGACATTTGTGAATTCGTAGTAAATTACATCGATCCGACAGCAACGGACAATTGTTCTCTGGATGGTATCCAACTTGTAGACGGTGATCCTTCGGGATCCACTTTCGGAATCGGCACACACACGATTACTTTCGAGGCCACCGATGCTTCCGGTAATACAAGTGAATGTAGCTTCAATATCA